>JBEAVX010000385.1:0-5562 GCA_041160755.1 Pseudomonadota bacterium | reverse complement strand
CATCAGCGACGCTGTCGCCCTCAATACAGGCCCGAATGATGAAGTTTGATGTCACACTTTCGCTCTCCGCTGGAACCCATCGGCCATTGAAATACAGCCAGTTGGTCTTCGGCGTCGCGGTATTTGCCGCCGGAGATCCGTCGTTCGCGATGACCGGATCTCCCTCGTGCTCCGCATTGCACAGCGCCACCGCCACATAGGCGCTGCTCAGCTCCGGCAAGTCAACCTCCAGGTCCGCCACGGTGACCTCATTATAAGCGGCCGAGCTGCTGGTGAATTGAGCGACCTCCTCATCCAACTGTAGCGCACCACTAAAGGACTGCGTCTCCATCGACCAAAACTCAACTCCAAAAGTGGCCGTTAAAGACGCATCGTTCTGGTCGAGCACCAACACCTGCACCTTGTTGAACGTAAATGGATATTCCGACGGATCCGTCTCAAAGAGGCTCGCGACACACTCATCCGTTGCCATCCGCGCGACCACGTACGCGCTCCCCTCCCCCGTAAACACATCATTCTGTAGCCAGCGAGACCCGGCCTCGGCGGTCGGGGTGAAGAGCGGGAGCGTCGCGGCGAGCCAGAGCATAGGGCCTCCAGAGGGGGGTCAGGGAGTCAGGGGGTGCGGTGACCCGACTCTACGGGAGGCGGCGCCAAAAAGGAAGCGGAAAGTTCGCGCGAACGCCAGGACGACATGGCGTTCAAGCGATATTCTGCGGAGTCGCGTCCGCGCCCTCGATCCAGGGCGGGCCCAGCGCGCGCTCGGCTCAGCGCCGCACGAGGCGGCCCGACGCCCGGCCTAGACCGGGCCTGCGCCGACTTCTTTGATCTTCTGGCTGGGAGAGCGCGCAACAACGTGCTACTCTGCTCGGTCCACTCCTTCGGTGAGGTCCTGGTCCTGATGCTGCATGATACCCTGGAGGCCCTCGCGCAGCGGTCGCCCACCTTGGCGCGAGAGCTACGTGAGCTCGGCGTGACCCTCACCAACGCCTCGACGGACGCGCGCTCCATCGCGGCCTTGTGTGAGCTGACGCGCGCGACGGGCTCGGTCAAGCTCGTCGAAGAGTTCGCTTGGGAGCACCAGACCAGCCTCGACAAGTGCACCAAGGCCAGCCAGCTCAGCCTCGCCCTGGCGATCATGTCTCCGCGCTTGCGCGCCAGCGCCGGGCCCGTCGATCCGCCGATGCGGGAGATCACCCGCGGCCTCCTGCGGCGCGCCGGGGACGAGTGGAATGAGCTCCCTTTGGTTCGGCGCATCGCCCGAGCGCACGTCGATCTGAACGACCTCCGCGCCCTGTTCTACTTCTTGCAGCGGATCTTTCACCGGCACCTCGAGTGGGACGGCGACCCGATCCTCACCCAGCTTCGTGGCCACGCCTGGCTCAGCCTCGCCCGCCGTGAGCGCCGCACCTTAGAGATGGACGTGCCCGACGCCCAGATCCGCTACGAGGCCGATCGGGACATGAACGAGTACGTCGGCCGCGCCAAGTTTGACCTGCTCACCGCCATTCAAGCGGGCCTCGACGGCGAGGCCCTCGCCACGGCCGAGGCCGATCTCCAGCTCATCCGCGAGCTGTGGCCCCCCAAAGCGCCCCCCTCTTCACCCCACAACCCAAACCACGGAGCCTGAGCCATGCTTGACCTCGACCTGGACGGGATCGCCCAGCGCCACCCGCACCTCGCCGCCGACACCGCGCGCCTCAGCGCCCTCTTGAGCAGCGACCCGGCGGGGGATGAGGCCGTCGCCTTGGTCTGCGAGCTCACCTTCGCCACCGCGGAGATGCCCCTGGTCGAAGGTTTCCTCGCCCAGTACGCCGACCTCATCGATCGGTTCTCCGCCATCGCGAAGCTCGATCTGGCGTCTACGCTCAGCTCCGCGCGCCTGCGCACCCTCTCCGGGCCCATCGACCCTTGGAACCGCGACCTCGCCCGCAGCCTCCTGCGCCGCAGCGGCCTGGGCTGGCTCAACCTCACGGCCGCCAAGGTGATGCTGCAGACCTACACCGACCTCAACGACAGCCGCACCTTGCTCTTTGTCTTCCAGCAGCTCCTCGACCTGCACCCCGACTGGGCGGGCGACCCCGGGATGCTCCAGATCAAGGGCCACTCCTTGCTTCAGATCGCCAAGCAGCTTCGCCGCAACCAGCAGCGCCTAGAGCGCGACTCGGGGATGCCCCAGCGGCCCGATCCCGAGATCAAGGACTACCTGCGCCGGGCGAAGATCGAGCTGAACTCGGCGATCATGCACGGCGCGACGGGCGACGTGCTCAAGAACGCCCAGAGCGATCTTGAGTACATCCGCGACTGGCGTGAGCCCGAGCGCGAGAGCCACGACGGCTGGGGCATCTGACCCCAGCCGCCGGGCGTCTCACTCGCAGATCCCGGCGCTGTTGCAGGTCTCGCCAGAGGCGCAGTCCGCGCTGGTGCTGCACTGGTCACAGGACGTGGCGCTGCCGTCGCTCGACTGGACGAGGTTGTTGAAGTCCAAGATCGTGAAGCCGGGGATCACCACGCCGGTGCCATACAGACAGCTTGAGCTGGCGCACATCGTGTCGTAGTTGTCGTAACCCGCCACAAACCCCGGCGACCACACCACCTCCAAGGGGTCGATCTCACAGCTCAGGTTCGTGGACCACTGCGCCTCGATGGCGTACAGACCGGGGCCGGGGAAGCTGACGTAGCGGAACTTCTTCCACTTTCCGTCGCTCCAGTTGTTCTTCACGATCTCTTGGCCCTCGATGTACAGCGCCACGGAGTCGTTGCCGATGAGGCCGAAGGTGTAGTTGAGCTCGTCTCCGCAGCCGATGTTGATGTAGCCCCGGATGCGCCCAGCGCCGCCGCTCGACGTGCTCGTCAAGGTCGGCCAGGGGATCGTCGAGGCCGTGTAGTTGCCCTGGGCGACGGAGTAGTTGCTTCCGCAGCGAATCGAGAAGTCCATATAGTCCGCCGCGAAGTCGGACGCCGAGGCGAGGCCCGTGGCGCTGCCCTCCAAGATCTTCATGTAGCTCGGGAGGTTCGTGTAGTCGTGCGGGTTCATCGACGTGCTCAGCTCACCCAGACGCGCGCAGGCCGAGGCCTCAGCGGGGCTGTCGACGGGGTCGTGGGACGGCGCGCTGATCTCGATCGCCGTCGAGCAGGAGTTGTCCGCGCTGCCGTCACAGTCGTTGTCGGCGCCCTCACAGACCTCGGTGGCGCTGGGGAAGCTGCGGGCGTCGGCGTCGTCACAGTCGGAGCTGTCCGTGGTGTAGTCGTCGCCCAAGCTCGTGCAGGAGGGCGTGAGCGTCGAGGCGTCACCGAACCCGTCACAGTCCCCGTCGAGGTAATAGCTCGTGGCGTCGGTGGCGCTGCCGTCGTCGGTGAGGCCGTCGCAGTTGTTGTCGATGCCGTCACAGACCTCGGACGCCGCGGGGCTCACGGCCTTGTCGCCGTCATCGCAGTCCTTCTTGTTGCCCACTGCGCCCGTCGGCCTTGAGCAGGCCTTGAGCGAGGCCGAGGGGTCGCCGTAGCCGTCGCCGTCGGTGTCGCTGTAGTAGGTCTTCGCGTCGGTGGCGCTTGAGTCATCGGTGAGGCCGTCACAGTCGTTGTCGATGCTGTCGCAGACCTCGTCCTCGCCGGGGTTCACCGCGCCCGCCGCGTCGTCACAGTCCGTCGCGTCGGAGACGTAGCCCGTGGGGGCCTCGCAGGCCGTGAGGCTCGTCCCGGCGTCACCGTAGCCGTCGCCGTCGCTGTCGTTGTACCAGGTCGCCGCGTCGTCCGCCGTGCCCTCATCCACCGTCCCGTCACAGTTGTTGTCGAGGCCATCACAGACCTCCGCGTCGGCGGGGCTCACCGCGGCGTCGGCGTCGTCGCAGTCGGTGTTGTCGGCGACGGCGCCCGAGGGCTGCTCGCAGGCGCTCAGGGCGGCATCTGGGTCACCATAGCCGTCGCCGTCGCTGTCATTGTACCAGTCGCTCGCGTCAGCGGCCTCCTCGTCAATGAAGGTGTCACAGTCGTCGTCGATGAGGTTACACAGCTCCGTGGCGCCAGGGTTCACCGTCGCTTGGGCGTCATCGCAGTCGGTGCTGTCCGCCGCGTAGCCCGCAGGCTGCTCACAGGCCAGCGTCGAGAAGTCTAGGTCACCGTAGCCGTCAGTGTCGGCGTCTTGGTACCAGGTGGCGGCGTCCGCCGCGTCGGCGCCGTCGGTGACCGCGTCGCAGTTGTTGTCGAGGCCGTCACAGACCTCGGTGGCGTCGGGGTTCACCGCCGCCGATCCGTCGTCACACTCCTCACAGGCGGCGAAGCCGTCGCCGTCGCCGTCCGCGTAGCCCACGGACCCGTCACAGTTGTAGTCGTTGGGGTCGAGGCAGTCGGTCTCCGGGGCGCCAGGGTAAAACGCCGCGTCATCCGGCACACAGTCCTCGGCCTCGGCGACGAAGCCCGACGGGGCCTCACACGCCAGAACGGCGCCCTCCTCCACTCCGTAGCCATCTCCGTCTGTGTCGGGATACCAGCTCGTCGCGCCCTCCGCGCCCGCGCCGTCTACCTCGCCGTCGCAGTCGTTGTCTACACCGTCGCAGACCTCAACCGCCTCGGGGTTCACCGCCGCGTCTTCGTCGTCGCAGTCCTCCTCGGCGGGCACACCGTCGCCGTCGTTGTCGATGACCTCGCTCGGGCCGGAGTCTGTGCCGCCGATGTCGGTGTCTTCAGGGGTGGTCCCGTCGTCTTTGCAGGCGAACAGGGCGAGGGCGAGCAGCGGGAGCAGGCGCATCATGGGGTTCCATCCTTGGAATCTGGGGGGCGATCGGGCTCAGTATAGCCGAGGATCGCCCCCCTTCGGGCCCATCAGCGCCCATCAGCGCCCATCAGCGCGCGACGCCTCGGGATCCATCCTCGACGGCGGCCTGAATCGCGGCGCTGTGCTCCTTGGGCACGGGCGTGCCGGGCAGCACCTCCCCGGCGAGGCGACGGGCCAAGACGGGGCCCGCGTCCCGCATCGCCGCCCGAAGCTGCGCCGGTCGGCCGGTGAGGATCGCCTCCTCCAGCCCGGCCCGCACGGCCTCGGCCTTGGGCAGCTCATCGTCTGCGAGCCCCAAGGAGACAAGGCGCGCGCGCCAGAGACGCTGCAGCCGGGCGTAACACCACTCGGCGGAGCTGCCTCGGTGCGGGCGATGGCCGTCGTCAGGGTCACCCAACGCCGCCTGCAACGCCTGATCCGCGTCATCGGCGGCGCTCTGCAGCGGATCGGCGCCGGGCGCGCCGAGCGCGCCGGTCGAGCCGTCGGTGGACGCTTGGGGGTCCACGTGCGTCGGCAGCAGCGCCCAGCGCGCGCCCAGCTCCTGCTGCAGCTCCGCCGCGGTCATCTGGCGCACGCCGCCGCCCTGGGGATCGTGCACGGCGTAACGCTCCCCGTCGAAGCTGAGGATCACCTGGGCGTGCGCGTCGGCGACGCGGCGGTCGCCCAGGAGCGACTCCGCGGCGGTGAGCACGGGCACGGGGTGCCCTTGGGCCAAGGCCGCCTGCACGTCGGCGAGGTTCATCGGCGCCAAGGCCAGCGCTCGGCCCACGCGGGCCTCAAGGGTCTGGTGG
>JBEAVX010000810.1:0-8865 GCA_041160755.1 Pseudomonadota bacterium | reverse complement strand
GTGAAGGTGCCTGGATCGTGAGCGGCCCGCCCCGATGGAGCACGCTCGGGCTCGGCGTGACGGCCCAGCACGCGATCACCTGGGTCACCAACCGGCGTCGCAGCGGTCTGCTGCGCTTAGGCGGCCGCCGGTTCGCGCTGCGCCTCGGGCGGTTTCCAGACGATCCGCCCCCGGAGTGGTTCGTCGTGGAGCTGTTCAGCCACGCCGCGTCGGTGGGCCTGTCCTTGCCCCAGCTCACCGAGTCCTTGCGCCGCGCCGTCAACGCAGGCCGTTTTGACCGCGCCACCCTACGTCGCCTCTCCCGGGACGCCGGCCCTCGACGGGCGGTGGCGTTGAGCCTTGAGGCCGCGCTGGCGTGATCTTCGTCCACGAAGATCCTGAGTTCAGGTTGCTCTTGGAGCTGATCTCCAGCACACGAGGTGTTGATCCAGGCGTCGTCGAGAAGGACTACTGGGTCACCCACACCCTCTGGGCGATTCAGGCGCAGGGCTGGGAGCTGTGGTTTAAGGGCGGCACCTCCTTGTCCAAGGGCTTCTCGCTCATCGAGCGATTCTCTGAAGATCTCGACCTTCGGCTTCAGCCCGGCCCAGGCCGCACGCTCCCCGAGGTGTCGAGCTGGACGAAGGACAGTCCCTCCCACGTCGCCTCGCGCCGCGCACACTTAGAGGCCTTGGGGCGCGCGTTGGTGATCCCGGGCGCGGTGGTGCAGGACGCCCCGGAGCATTGGGACGATCGCTGCCGAAACGCCGCCTATCGGGTGGAGTACCCTCGGCAGGTCGAGACGCGGCTCGGCGGGGTGCTGCGGGAGCATGTGCTGCTGGAGGTCGGCGACGCGCGGGTGACGCCCTTCGTGCCCTGCGATCTCAGCTCCTTCGTGCATGACCAGCTTCGTGAGGCGGGCCAGGCGGGCGAGTTCATCGACAACCGCGCGCTGTCCGTGCGCTGTGTACACCCCTTGGTGACCGCGCTGGAGAAGCTCGACGCGATCTCGCGGCGTTTTTCCCGGGATCCCGTAGAGGCCGCGACGTTCATCCGGCACTACGAAGACGTGGCGCGGGTGCTGGAGGCGCTCCCGAGGCTCCCCCCGCTGCCTGGATCCCTCGCTGATCTTGTGGTCGAGATGTGCGCGCTGCGGCAACTCCGCGCGCCGCCCACGGCGGACGATCCAGCCTTCCTCGGCGGGGGTGGCGCGGCTTGGGACGCTGTGGAGCGCGCCTATCTCGACATCGCCCCGATGTTCTGGGGGCCTCGGGTGCCCTTGTCACGCTGCTGCGCGCTGATTCGTGCCTGGCTCACCCGCCCCGAGCCCCCGCCCGCCCCTTAGCCTCGGCCCAAGGTGGACCGGGCGCGGCGAGTGGGTGCCGATTCGCCGCGCGTTCGGTTAAGCGTGGGCACCCGCAATCTCCTCTGGAGCCTCCGATGCCCGAGCTCGTCCCTGATGTCCCTGAGCAGGCCCTCGACCGTGTGCGCCCGCCTTTGGCCCTAGAGGACGTGCCCAACGCCGATGAGCTGCGCCTCGCCTATGAGACGGCCACCCGCTCCCGCACCGTCGAGGAGCACATCGTGCGCCTGGCGAGCCGGGGCGACGTGAAGTTCGCGATCTGGGGGCCCGGCGAGGAGGTCCACGGCGTCGCGACGGCCTTGGCGCTCTCGAAGGTCGTCGGCCCTGAGCGTTTCGGCATCGTGCCGCACTACCGCTCCGGCGCGCTGATCTCGATGTGGTGCGCGCTCCACGGCGAGGGCGACTTCGCCCGCACCATGCTCCGCCAGCAGTTCTCCAAGGACTCGGACACCATGTCCCGAGGCCGCCAGATGGTCTACCACCTCGACATCCGCGAGCTCGGCGTGCTCCCGGTGCAGTCGCCCGTGGGCATGCAGCTCAGCAAGGCCGCGGGCTGGGCGATGGGCTTCAAGGCCAAAGGGATCAAGGGCGGCCTGGCGATGGGCATCGTCGGCGACGGCACCACCGCTGAAGGCGACATGCACGACGCGATGAACGCGGCGAGCGTCTGGAGCCTGCCGGTCATCATCATGGTGACCGACAACGGCGTCGCCATCTCCACCCGCCCCGACGATGGCCGGGGCATCAAAGACTTCGGCGCGTATGCCAAGAGCTTTGGCGTGCGCTTCTTCTCCTGCGACGGCCGCAGCTTCGACGACACCTACGCCACCACCTTGGCCGCCGCCCGGGTCGCCGCCCACGAGGAGCGCCCGGTCTTCCTCTATGTGCACAGCCTGCCGCGCTTCAACGGCCACTCCTCCGCCGCCGACATGACCTTTGACCTCGGCCAAGACGACCCGATCATCCGCTTCGGCGAGCAGCTCGTCGAGCGTGGGGTGATCGAGGCCGCCGACGCGCTGCGCCGGGTGCCGGGCACGGGCCGCGACTTCTTCGCGCACCACGAGCTCGGCCGCATCATGGGCCGCCAAGACGAGGAGATCCGCGCGCTCATCGAGGAGGTGCGCGGCGAGGCCGATCCGCCGCCCGAGTCGGTCACCCAGAACATCTACCCGCCGTTTCCCCAGGTCTCCGAGCCCGAGCCCGGCGCGGGCACGACAAACATCACCTACGGCGCGGCGATCCGCTCGGCGCTGGACTTCATCATCCGCGAGCGCGGCGGCCTCGTCACCGGCCAAGACGTCGGGCGCCTCGGCGGCGTCATGCAGGCCACGGCGGGCCTCAAGGCGCGTCACCCGGACAAGGTCATCGACGCCCCGCTCAACGAGCCGCTGATCGTCGGCACGGCGATGGGCTTTGGCCTCCACGACGGCGTCCACGCCCTGCCTGAGATCCAGTTCGGCGACTACTCCCTGAACGCCTTCCACTGGCTCGTTCACCTCGGCAACCTCTACTGGTGCACGAACGGCAACTCCGCGAGCGCGCTCATCCTGCGCATGCCCGTCGATCCCTTCGGCGGCGGCGCGGTCTACCACTCCATGTCGCTCGACGGCTACTTCACGCCGATCCCCGGCCTGGTGATCGTGATGCCCAGCACGTCCTGGGACGTCTACGGCCTGTTGATGACCGCGGGCGACTACCGCGGCCCCGTCGTCTTCTTGGAGCCCAAGTGGATGTACCGGCAGACCTTGGGCCCGGCCTTCCCTGGCGAGCCCACGGACGCCGCGGGCATCTCGGCGCTCAAGAAGGGGATCATGCGCGGCGACGTGCCCGAGCTCCCCGAGGACGTGCGCGTGCCGTTCGGCAAGGGGGTGATTCGCCGCCCGGGCCGCGACGTCACGATCATCTCTTGGGGCCGCGCGGTCTGGACCTCGATGAAGGCCGCCGAGACCTTGGCTGAAGAGGGCGTGTCCGCCGAGGTGATCGACCTGCGCACCCTCGTCCCGCCAGATCTGGAGCTCATCTACGAGAGCGCCGCCCGCACGGGCCGGGTGGTCGTCTGCGCTGAGGACCGGGCCTTCGCCGGGTTCGTGCGCACCATCCAGGGCCACGTCGTCGAGCGTTTCCCCGGGATGCCCACCCGGGCCATCGGCCAGAAGAACGTCCCGGGCATCGCCCAGTCGCTCATCTTGGAGCACGCGACGGTGCTCACCGAGGACGACATCGCCCGCAACGCCCGGGAGCTCCTCGCCACGGAGGTGCGCGGCTCGTCCAAGGGAGAGGGCTGGGCCTGGGTGCCGCCGCGTTTTTTCGTGAGCTGAGCGTGTCCTGATCGCCTCTGGAGCGCCACCGTGGCGCTCCAGCGCCTCGTGTTGACCGCTAGGTCTGTGACGAACTCGTGTAAGTGTAAGAATTCTCTTCAAAAAGGAGATTGAATGCTACGTTGAGGTGAAACGACACGAGGGGAACATGGCCCAAGGATTCGCGCGCTCCAAGTCCCAAGAAGGCTCGCACCAAGATCCTCAACAGGCCCAAGCCGGCGGCCGCGCCGGTGAGGAGAACTCCCGCGCGCAGCTCGGGCTCAGCCTGGATGGCGGCGGCATCAGCGCCCGGCCCGGCGGCGGCGGGGGCGGCGGCGGATCGCCCCCGGGTGAGCCCGGTCCCGTGCCGTACAAGGCCGAGCTGGAGGAGTTCTTCGGCCAGTCGTTGGACGGCGTCGTGGCGATCTGCGGTGTCCCCGCCGAGATGGCGGAGAAGGGCGCCAACGCCACCGCCGAGAAGAACGTCCTGCGGTTCGCCGAGATCGCGCCGCCCAAAGAGCTCGTGGTCCACGAGCTGACGCACTACTGGCAGTGGAACGGTGAGCTCCGTGGGGGCGGTGGCGGCGGCGCCCAAGACGGCGGCGCGCGGCTCGGCGCCGAGGCTGAGGCCGAGGCGAACGCCAAGGCCTTCGAGTCTGGCGAGGCCCAGAGCTTGCCCGTCGCCGCCCAAGCCAGCGGCGGCACCATGCGTGACGAGGCCACGGGCACGCCGCTTGAGCGCTTGAAGGAGGCCTCCAAAGGCAACCTCATCGGCGACGTGGACGAAGGCGCCTGCCTCCTGCTCGTGAACCAGCTCACGCCGTCGGATCGGGTGGCCCTGGCGGCGGATCACGCGACGATGCGGAACCTCTGCGCGGCCTTTGACGAGACGGAGATGGTGCAGTTTGTCACCGCCATGGGCCCGGCGCTCACGCTCTCGTGGAAGGCGTACTGGATCGACATCGCCGGAGAGACCTCCAGCGTGCCGATGGCGACCTGGCAGGTGCTCTTCGCCACCGCCCCCCAGGCCGAGCAGCTCGCCTTTCTGAGCTACAACGAGCTGCACCGGTTTCAGCCCTACCTCGGCAACCCGATCGTGCTCTGCGCGTCGATTCGCCCCACGGCGACCTGGGGGACCTTGCTCGGCAGCGCCCAGCCGCTCATGCGTTGGCTCGCGGCGAGCTCCAGCGCCACGCTCCTCCTCTGTGAGGTCGCCGGGCCGATGATCGCCGACGGTCAGATCGCCAGCATCGTGGCGAACATGCAGGCCACGGGCACCTGGGCCACGATGGTCGCGGCCTTGCCCAAAGGCGCCGGGCTCGACGCGGCGAGCCAGACGGCGCTGCGCCGCCTCGCCGGTCAGGTCACCCAGCCCGCCTTGGCCGAGCTGTTCCAGGTGCGCTTCAACCACCCGCTCACCGCCGATCCCGGCGTCACCTGGTCCGACGCGGACATCCGCGCGGTCTGGGATCAGCTCGCCGTGCTGCCCGCCCAGGACGTGTCCGAGAACACCGTGATCTCGGCCTTTCGGGCGATCAGCGGCGACCAGGCGTTCTGGTCGGGCGGCAACACCGTCAAGCTCGGCACGGGGCTGTCGAGCTCGACCTTCTTCCAGAACGGCGACGCGCGCAACGGCACCATGGTCAACCCCGATCGCCTCGGGCACACGGTGCGCCACGAGATCGGCCACTCGGTCCATGATCAGCTCGCCGGGCGGGTCAACTCTTGGCTGCAGAACGGCGTAGGGTTCTGGTACCTGCCCAGCGGCAACGCCGGCGCGACGGCGCTCATCTCGGGCCTCGGCGGCTTCCCCGGCACCTACAAAGACCTGCGGGATCAAGAGGTCGCCTTCACCGCTGAAGACCAGGCGCGCATCGCCCAGCTCATCACGAGCCACAGCGGCAGCAACACCTGGGGCCCGAACACCGGCGCCCCGCTGCCCGTCGCGGGGTCTGTGGTCCGGGATCCGACGCTCCCCGCCGAGACCGCCGCGACCCAAGCGCAGAAGGACGTGCTGCTCTGGGACGCCCTGAACCCCAAGGTGCATAGCTGCTTTACGCTCTCTGACGCTGGCCCGTGGTATGTCAACTACGCGAGCTTGCCCTCTGGATCGCAAGGAAGGTACTTCTGGAACCACTGGTACTCGAAGCCCTACTACTTTGGCGGAACCGCCAAGGCGGCCATCGACGCGACGGGCGACAACTACACCGCGATGTCGGAGAAGGAGTTCTTCGCCAACTGCTACGCGGAGTTCTTCAAGGATCCAGCGGGCTACAACGACCCGACCTTGTGGGGTCGGGGCTTGAGCGCGGACGTGTCGGGCTTCATGCGCAGCCATGTGCTCGAACGCCAGCCCTACAAGCCCCCGGCGGGGGGTGGCGCGGGGCCCAACATCGACAACACCGGGGTCTGAGGGTGCTCTTGGGGCTCTGGATCACGCTGCTGGGTTCGGCCTGCGCCCAAGAGACCGCCCAACCTGAGCCAACCGTGCACGCCGAAGGTGACCCGATGGATCGTTCTCTCTCTTTGGCTCAGGCCGAGCTCACCGCCCGCGGCGCCCAAGCCGGTGAGGTGGTGCGCTGCCCAGAGGCCGACCTCGGCACCTTCCTCTGCTTTCGTGGGGATGGCCGCTTCGTGTTCATCGGCGCCGATGGCCCGCTGCGTGAGGACGGCACCGGCGACTGGTACACCGCCCTCGGCGCAGGATCGCCCGACGCCGTCGCCGAGGTGGTCACCCGCCTGGGCAGCGAACGGATGGCCCAGCTTCAGCGCCCCACGGGCCAGGCGCCGTCCCGGGTGAGCGAGGCCGAGTGGGCGAAGGTGCAGGCGCCCCAGGTTCAGTCACCCCCCGGCGTCCGGATCTTCACCGCCTGGCTGGGTGACCCGCCCACCTTCGCCCCCTACCAGGTGCGGATCGAGGCCAGCCCCGGCCTGCCCGCCAAGGTGAGCCGGGTGCGCGTCGAGTCCACCCTGAGCCCGACCGCCCAGACCGACGCCATGCTCCTCACGCTCAGCCAAGGCCAAGGCACCTCGCAGAAGGCCGCGGCGGAGTGGCTCGGACAACAGAAGGAGCCCCGGGCGGTGCCTGGGCTCTCGGCGTTGTTGTCGTCGAAGTGGAACGACGGCCGTCGGGCGGCGGCGCTCGCCTTGGGCCAGATCGGCGAGGCCTCCGCCGTGCCGGCCCTGCTCGCGGCGGCGCGGGTCGAGGCGGACCCCTTCGTGATCGCCGAGATGATCCGCGCGCTCTCCGCCATCGGCGGCGCCGAGGCCAAGGCGGCCCTGGTCGCCCTCGCCGCCGAGCACCCCGACAGCGGCGCCCGCGCCCAAGCCCAGGCCGCGGCGGCGGCGATCCCTTGAGCACGTTCACGCACCACCACGTCACCTGCTTGGCCTGTCGTGCGCCCTTTGAGATCGATCTCATCAAGAGCATGCACATCACCCGGCTCCCGGCGGTGCGCCTGGACATCGTCGAGGGGCGGTCGCAGCGGTTCGCCTGCCCCCGCTGCGGTCACCTGCACGACGTGGTGAACCGCACGATCTACACCGACTTCGATCACCAGCAGTACATCGCCGTCGAGCCCGCCCTGCCCGCCGACTGGCGGGAGGCCCGGGCGCTCCACGAGCGCATCTTTGATGAGAGCTTCACCTTTGGGCCGCCCGTCGCCGAAGAGCTGGGCCTGGGGATGCGGCGCCGCCTGGTGTTCGGCTTCGACGCCCTGCGCGAGAAGGTGCGCCTGTGGGACGCCGACCTCGACGATCGGGTGGTGGAGTGGCTCAAAGGGGTCCACCAGCGCGAGCTTGGCCTCTCGCCCATCGACGAGCTGTGGCGCCTCTCGACGGTGCTCCCCGGGGGCCACCTCATGTTCGCCCGGGTCACGCCGCCGCCGATCGTGGGGCCTGAGGAGGAGCTGATCCAGCGCTCCCAGCTCCTCGGCCACCACACCGTGACCCGCGCGGACTACGAGCGGGGCCTGCGGGACGTGGCCCGGGCGAACCAAGACTTCCCGTGGCTCGCCGATGACTGGTGTGTGGACCTCTGCGCCACCGCCCCTCGGCCGATGACCCAGGCGTAACCGAGCGTTAGACCCGCCCCAAGCGGCTCACACGGCCTGGCTGAACCTCGGCGCGCGCTGGGGGGCGGCGAGGCCGGGGTCGAAGGCGGCGGCGACGTTGCGCACGACGAGGCGCCCGGCCTCGGTGACGTCGAGGCCCGACGGCGTGATGTGGACGAGCCCGAGGGCCTCCAAGGGCGCGAGGCTCTCCAGCTCAGGGGCGAGGTCAATGGGCGCGTCGAGGCCAAACCGAACGGCCAGCTCCTCAAAGTCCAGGTTTAAGTTGCACATGATCTGGTTGATGATGTGTTTTCGAAGGCGATCCTCGGGCGTCAAGAGCGCGCCTCGCTCCAAGGTGGGCAGCCCGGCCTCGGCCTGACGCCACCAGGTCGAGAGCTTGGAGGTCTGCTGAAACCAGGCGTCGTGGTGCTCGCTGATCGCGCTCACGCCCAAGCCGAGCTGCTCCAGGTCGGGCCGGGTGGTGTAGCCCATGAAGTTTCGGTGCAGGCGGCGCTCTTGGGCGGCGACGGCCAAGGCGTCCCCAGGCCGGGCGAAGTGGTCAAAGCCGATGGGCGCGTAGCCCGCGGCGCGGAGGGTCTCATGGGCCAACAAGAAGAGCTGCAGGCGCTCCTCTCCCTCGGGGCGCGGGAAGGCGTCGAGGCGGCGCTGGTGGGGCTTGAGCCAAGGAACGTGGGCGTAGCCGAAGACGGCGATGCGGTCGGGGTTGAGGCGGATCGTCTCGGCGAGGTCTTGGGCGAACACGGCGAGTCCTTGGCGCGGCAGGCCGTACATCAGGTCGATGTTGAGGCCCCTCATGCCCAAGGCCCGGGCCTCGGCGAGCACGGCGGCGACGCGCTCGGCGCGCTGGGGGCGGCCCACGGCCTCCAAGACCCCGGCGTCGAAGCTCTGCACACCCATCGACACCCGGGTCGCGCCGAGCGCCGCGAGCGTCTGGAGCTGCTCGGAGCTCGTGATCTCCGGGTCGAGCTCAACATCGAGCTCGGCGCCGTCGATGGGCACAAGCCGTCGGGTGAGCAGGGCGTGGAGCTGGGCGAGCTCGTCAGGGCTCAGCCAGGTCGGGGTGCCGCCGCCCCAGGCCATGCGCGCGATGGGGTGGGTCTCGCCAGGCAGCGGCAGTCGGCGCACCTGGGCGTCCAGAGCGTTGAGGTAGCGG
>JBEAVX010000370.1:0-6112 GCA_041160755.1 Pseudomonadota bacterium | reverse complement strand
GAGGGGCGACAAGAGGGGCGTCAAGAGACGGCCCGTGAGCTCTTGATCCGGGCGCTCACCCTACGTTTTGGGGCGCTCCACCCTGATCAGCTCCGCGAGGTTCACCGCGCGAGCGCGGAGCGCCTCGATCGGTGGTTCACACTGAGCTTCACCACCTCGTCTCCGGACGCGCTCTTCGGGACGCCAGAAGACCCGGCGCCCCGAGAGTAAACCCAACGAGTGAACCCCGCGCACATGGAGCGCGCGGCCCCAGCCCTCAGGGCTCGGCCTCGATGGTGCAGATCGCGTCGGGGTGCTTGATGCGCAGGATCAAGGCCTCCAGCACCCGGAAGGGGTGGTTCATGCGCTCGGCGCCCAGGTAGGCCGTCGTCATGTCGATGGACACGGCGAGGTCGAGGTTCTCTTGGCCCTTGGAGACGAGCACGGCGGCGTTGCCGCGCAGCACGTTGGACTGGAAGACCTCCCCCTCGATCACCCGGCGCACGTTGTCGAGCTCCATGGTGCGGGAGTCCTCCCACAGCCGGTGCAGGTTCGCGTACAGGCGCGGCGAGCAGACCAAGGCGTAGGGCCCGTAGTGCCCGGCCTCAAAGAGCTTCTCGGCGGCGTTCACCACGTCGCGGAAGGCCGCGCCGGCCCGGCCCCAGCCGTCGGTGAGCGGGGCCACCTGGCGCTGGGGATGGTTCATCAGGCCCTCGTAGCCCAGCTTCTCGTCGCCGTAGAAGATGAGCTGGTCTTCACGCTCGGCGCACCAAGACGCCGCGCCCGCCGCCGCCGAGACGTCCAGGGGCATGTTGAGCTGCCGGGCCATCTCCAGATCGCGCCAATGCAGCACGAAGTCTTTGTAGAGGATGGGGATGGTGCGGAAGCGGCGCTGGTCGGTGAAGATGCGCGTCGGCGACGACTCCCCGAGCAGGTCGAGCTGGCCGCTGTCGGTGCCGGTGAACTCGTCATAGGCGATGGCCTGCACGCCGGGGCCCATGGGCCCGTAGAGCTCGATGAACCGGCGGCCCACGAGGCGGCGCTTGGCGGCCTCGATCACCGCGTCGTGAACCCGGCGAAACTCGGCCTCGTTGAGGGGGTTGTCGTTGTGGTTGGAGAACTGGTTCATGGGGTGACCCTCTCAGCGGATGAGGCTGCCGATGGTGAACTGGGGCTTGGCCGGGAGCGCCGACGGCGCGGCTCCGACGCTCTGGGTTGGGTTGGTGCCGGGGCCGTGGTCCCCCGAGGCCGAGGTGTTGAGCCGCTGGCCGTGCTCGTCGAGGGGCGCGTGGACCTTCTCCATCCACATCTTGTGGTCGGCGTCCACGTTCATCAGCGCCTTGGCGCAGACGGCGATGTGCTCCTTCTCCTCGTACGCGAGGTGCAGGAGCAGGCCCTTGACCTCCGGGGACTGGGCTTGGGCCGCCATGGCCAGGTACTCGTTGACCGTCTCACACTCCCGCGCCATGACGTGGCGAAGGAGATCGGCGTCGCTCGGCATCATGGCCCCTCGTAGAAGCGGGCGCCGTCGGCGGCCATCTTCCGGTAGGTCGCCGACGGGGCGTACCGGGCGCCATAGCGCGCGGCCATCGTGTCCATCTCAGCGACGAGCTGGGGAAGTCCCTGGCGATCGGCCCAAGAGAGCGGCCCGCCGGTGTTCGGGGCGAAGCCCAGGCCAAAGATCGCGCCGACGTCGGCGTCGATGGGTTTGCGCAGGATGCCGTCGTCGAGCACCCGCCCGAGCTCGGCGAGCTGGGCCAACATCAGGCGGCGCTGGAGGTGCGCCACGCCCGTCTCCGCCGGGGTCTCGGCGTGGACCAGCTCCTTGAGCCCCGGCCAGATGCGCCGGGGGTGCTCGTAGTCATAGAAGCCCGCGCCGGCCGCTTTGCCCGGGCGCCCGGCGGCGACGACGGCCCGCACCAGATCCAGGCCCGCGAGGTTGAGCTTCTCGCCCAAAACCGCCTCCCGGGTGGTGAAGGCGTGCATCCCAAGCGTGAGCGTCACCTCGTCAAACACCTTGAGCGGCGACATCACCATGCCCAAGGAGCGCGCGGCCCACTCGACGAGCACGGGGTCGTGGCCCTCAGCGACGAGCTGGCAGCCCTCCAGCAGATAGGCCGCGAACAGGCGTGTGGTGAAGAAGCCGTAGCCGTCGTTCACCACCACGCAGGTCTTGCCGATGGCGCGGCCGAAGCTCAGGCAGCGGGCCAAGGTGTCTTCGCTGGTGAAGGTCGGCTGGATGATCTCCAGAAGCGGCATCTTCTCCACAGGCGAGAAGAAGTGCAGGCCGATGAAGCGGTCCTTGTTCACCGCCGCTTCAGCGAGGCGGGTGATCGGGATCGCCGAGGTGTTCGAGGCGAAGACCGCGCCTTCAGCGAGCAGCGGCTCGACCTCCCGGATGACCTGGTGTTTGACCTTGAGGTTCTCGACGACGGCCTCGATCACCAGATCCGCGCCGCGCAGTGGCTCCAGATCGAGGGTGAAGGTGACTCGGCCCACGAGCTCGGCGCGCTCTTGGGCGCTGAGGTGCCGGAGCTTGCCGGCCTGCTCCTCGACCCGGGCCTGGGCGGCCTGGAGGGCCTCCTCGCGGATGTCGCGCACCACCACCTGAAGGCCGGCCTTGGCGCACAAAAACGCCAAGCCGCCGCCCATCATGCCCGCGCCCAGAATCGCCGCCTTCGTGAACCGCGCGTCGGCGGTCTGGGGCAGGCCCTCTTGTTTGTCGGCGGCGTTCTTGCCAAACCACAGCGTGCGGATCATGTCCTTCGCCTGGTCGGACGTGGCGAGCTTGGCGAAGGCCCGGCTCTCGATCTCCAAGCCGCGCTCGAAGGTGAGCCGGGTGCCCTCAAACACGCAGCGCAGCGCCGCTTCAGCCGCCGGGTAACAGCCCGCCGTCTTGGAGAAGAGGAAGGCCGCCGCGCCGACCGCCAAGGTGCGGGCGGCCTCGGTGCCCGGCTGAACGCCGCCCGGGAGCGGGGCCTTGGTGTCCCAGGGCTGCTTGGGCGAGGGGTTCGCGGCGATCCAGGCCCGGGCGGCGGCAAAGAGCGCGTCGCGGTCAGAAGCCAAGGCGTCGATGAGCCCGGCCTTCACGGCCTTGGGCGCCCGCACGGGCTGGGCCTGGGCGATGTGCTGCACGGCCTCTTGCAGCCCGAGGAGGTACGGCAAGCGCTGGGTGCCGCCCGCGCCGGGGATGAGGCCCAGGTTGACCTCGGGCAGGCCGACGAGCACCTTCGGGCTGTCCAGGGCGATGCGGTGGTGGCAGGCCAGCGCCAGCTCATAGCCGCCGCCCAAGGCCGAGCCCGTGAGCGCGGCGACCACAGGCTTGCCGCAGGTCTCGATGCGCCGATAGCCCGCGTTGAGCTGGCCGACGATGGTGAGGATCTCTTTGGGATCCCGGGAGGCGTACACCACGTCGATGTCGGCGCCGACACAGAAGTCTTTGTGGCCCGAGGCCAAGATCACGCCCTTGAGGCCCTTGATGGCCAAGGCGGCGTCGAGGCCCGCAGACAGCGCGGCCCCGAAGGCGGGGTTGATCTTGTTCACCTTGCCCGGCAAGGCCAAGGTGACGACGGCGACGCCGTCGTCTGGGTCGAAGGTGACGGTGACGCCGGGGGCGCTGACGGGGAGGGTCTCGGTGGCCATGGTCACACCCGCTCGATGATGGTGGCGACGCCCATGCCGCCGCCGATGCACAGCGTGATGAGCGCGGTGGAGAGGCCGCGGTCCTCCAGGGCGTCGAGGGCCGTGCCCAAGAGCATCGCCCCCGTCGCGCCCAGGGGGTGCCCCAAGGCGATGGCGCCGCCGTGGACGTTCACGCGGCTGTTGTCGAGGTTGAAGTGCTGCATAAACGCGAGCGGCACGGCCGCGAAGGCCTCGTTCACCTCAAACAGGTCGATGTCGCCGATGGACATCCCGGCCTTCTTGAGCGCGCGCTCCGTGGCGGGCATCGGCCCGGCCAACATCAGCACCGGCTCGTCGCCCACCGTGGCCACCGCACGAATCCGGGCCCGGGGCTTGAGCCCGTGGCGCTCCCCGGCCTCGCGGTGCCCGATGAGCGCGACCGCCGCGCCATCGACGATGCCTGAAGAGTTGCCCGCGTGGTGGATGTGGTTCACCCGCTCGACCTGGGGGTAGACCTTGCGGGTGAGGGCGTCGAGGCCGAACTGCTCGCCCATCATCGCGAACGACGGGTTGAGCTTGGCGAGCTTCTCCGCCGTGGTGTCGGGGCGGGGCAGCTCATCGACGGCGAGCACGACCTGGCCGTTCTGGTCGATCACGGGCTGAATGGAGCGGGTGAAGGCGCCTGCGGCCTGGGCGGCGGCGGCGCGGCGCTGGCTCTCGGCGGCGAAGCGGTCGGCGTCTTCGCGGGTGATGCCGCGCAGCGTCGCCAACAGGTCGGCGGAGATGCCTTGGGGCACGATGCCGACGTCGAGCACGAGGTCGGGGTCAAACAGCGCGCCGCCATCGGAGCCCATGGGCACCCGGGACATGCTCTCCACGCCGCCCGCGAGCACGAGGTCGTGCAGGCCCGAGCCCACCATCGCCGCCGCGTGGTTGATCGCCTCTAGGCCCGAGCCGCAGAAGCGGTTGAGCGTGACGCCCGGCAGATGAAGCCCGAAGCCCGAGAGCAAGGCCGCCGTGCGGGCGATGCACGCGCCCTGGTCGCTCACCTGGGTGACGCAGCCGATGACGAGGTCGTCCACGGCGTCAGCGGCGAGGCCCGTGCGCGCCTTCACGCCGTCGAGCAGGCCCGCGAGCAGCCGCACGGGCCGCGTCGTGTACAGGCTGCCGTTGTCTTTGCCGCGCCCTCGGGGGGTGCGGACGCTGTCGTAGACCCAGACGTCGGGGGCTTGGGCGGGCATCGTGGCTCCACAGAAGGAGAGAAGGGCGCTCTTTGTGGCTTAACCCGATTCTACCTCGGCCGTTCTTCTTGGATCGCTACACGCCGACGCCAAGGGGAGATAGGCTCCTTCGCTACACCCTGGCGGCTGAATCATGTCTGCGCGGCTGGAGCCCTTCGCTGAGGACGCCCACATCACCGGCGCGATGGTCGAGCTCCCGCTCATCGAGGAGCCCACGGCCCCCGACTTTGGCTGGGCGCTCGCGCAGGACGACGCCGAGCACCAGCGCCTCGCGCAGGTCGCCCGCCGCTGCCAAGAGCTGAACCCCCTCGCCGCCGCTGAGCTGCCCATTGAGGCCCTGCACGCGCCGATCACCGGGGAGCAGCTCGTCACCGCGTTCTACCGTGGCGCCGCGCGCTGGCGCGCCGAGCGCTTCTCCCGGGGCTCCCCCGAGGCCCAGCGCCTCGCCGTCGGCCTCGCCGAGCTCCTCGCCGGGGCCCGGGAGTCGCTGCGTTTCCCCACCATCCTCGCCCAGTGGCTCCGTGAGCTGCGCCTGGCCTGCCCGCCGCCGAGCCCCCCCGGCGACGCCGCCCGCGCCACGGCCATCGGCCTCGCCCGCCAGGCCATCGACCTCGCCCGAGGCGCCCGCTGGGCCGAGTCCCAGGCCCTCGCCGACCGCTCCGCCACCTTGCACCCCCGCCTGCCCCGGGCCCGGGTCGTGCAGATCGTCACCGCCTTGGCGCTCGGCCGCATGTCCCTCGTGGACGGCGCGCTGAACCTCCAAGCCCTCGCCGTGCGCGGCAACGAGGAGGCGTCCGCCGTGTGGCGCCTCGCCGGAGAGCTTTTGCGGGTCGCCAAGCTCCACAGCCTCGCCGAGCGCCTCGCTGTAGACGCCCGGCGCGCCGAGGAGGACGCGGCGATCTTCGGGCGCTCCGAGGCATTGAACCTTCCAGAGCACCCCTCCACACGCACGCTTCCGTTGGCCGCGGCTACACCCCACATCCCGCGCACACCTCACTCCGAGATAGGATAGGGTGCGAACACCCGACACGAGCAGAGCGCGAACCGCGCTCTCCAGGCCCCGCAAGACGCTGAGCGCTGCACGATGACCCACGGCCCCCCCATCGAGCTGCTGTTCTACGCGCTTCGCGGCGGCGAGACCTTCGGCATCGGCGTGCATGGCCCTCGGTTCTGGGCCTCGCTCGTGCTCAAAGGCCGTCGGGTGCACCACGCCGAGGGCATCCCCGGCCTGCTCGGCCCCTTAGAGGCGGAGCTCCCCAACCCCGCGCGCC
>JBEAVX010000361.1:0-2729 GCA_041160755.1 Pseudomonadota bacterium | reverse complement strand
CGTCGTCCAAGAGCGGCACGGTCTGCGTCCACTCGCCAAGGGTCGCCCGGGCGACGGCGCCGCTCAGCCCCACGGTCACCGGGCCGAGGCCTTGGCTGAGCCAGAGCTCGACGCCGCTGCGCTGGCTCTGGGGGACGTTCTCCCGCAAGAGCAGGCCGAGCTCGGAGATCTCCCCGGTGGCGGCGATCTCATCGGTGAAGTCCATGTGGTAGAGCGTGATCTCGGCGCGGCCGTTGGCCCAGCGCGCGTCCAGGCCGAGCTCAACATCCCGCACAAACTCTGGGCGCACGGCGCTGAGGTCTACGGGGGCGGTGAGGTTGTCCGCGCCGCCGAAGAGATCGTTTCGTGTGGGCTCGCGGCTCGTCTGCCCCACGCCGGTCCAGAGGGAGACGTTCGGGCCCAGGGCGAACCGCGCGCCGACGTGGGGGTTCAGGAACACCCAGCCCACCGGCGTCACCTCGACGTCGCCCTCGTAACGGAACCCGGCGGCGCGGAGCTGTGCGTCGGCAAACACACGCCAGCGGTCTCCCAAGGGTCGGTCCAGCCGGGCCCAGGCCGCGCCTTCAGACTTGAGGCCGCGGTTGGTGTACTGCAGGGCGCTGTCAATCTCCATGCGGTGCGTCCGCTGAAAGCTCGACCCCGAGAGCCCCGCGCGGAGATCCCAGGCCCCGAGCGGGCGCTGGGTCGTCGTGATCAACCCCACGGCCCGGCCGTCCACGCCGAATCGGAGGTCTCCCGCCGGATCACTCAGCACAAAGGAGCCGACGACCCGGTTGGAGTACAGCATCACCGAGCGCTCCCCCTGGACGCCCGCCCGCGCAGGACCACGCCACCGGAGCTGCCCGATGGTCTGGCCAAAACGATCGGTGTCGGACGGGCTGAGGTCGTTGTGACGCGGGTTCAGCGCGAGGTCGTCCTCATGGGCGGGATAAAACCCGAGGCCGGAGCGCATCTGCCCGGTGAACACGAGCGCCCGCCACGAGCCGCGCTGGGCGGGGGCCTCGGCGACGAGGTAGCCCGCGCCTTGGTCCATGAACGTGCCGTCGCGGTAGCCCTCTGTGGTGCGTCCCGAGAGCTGGGCACGAACACGCAGCCCTGGGCCGATCTCGCCGGTCTCGACGACGAGCGTCCCCTCGCCGGACTGGTAGGAGCCGCCGCCGACGCGCAGCGAGCCGCCGCGCTCGTCTTTGGGCGCCGCGCTCACCAGGTGCACCGCGCCGCCCAGCGACGGCGCGCCGAGGCTCGACGCCCCCGCCCCGCGCTGCACCTGCGCCGCGTCCAAGGCCCCGGCGAGATCGGCGAGGTTCGACGGGTACACGCCGCTGTCCTCGGGATCGTTCAGGGGCATCCCGTCCAGGGTGAAGCTCAGCCGCGTCTGGTGCAGGCCGCGCAGGCTCATCGTGGTGTAGCCCCGGCCGTTTCCCGCGTCGGAGAACACGATGACGCCCGGGGTGCTGCGCAGGGCGAACGCCAGCTCTTGGCCCGCGCCTTGCTCACGGAGCGCGTCGGCGTCGAGGGTGACGGACGCGACGGGATCCTCGGCGTCCGCGCGCAGGGTGATGATCGTCAGCTCGGCGCCAGGGGCGTCCTCGGGCGCCGCGTCCACGTCGGGATCGGCGGCGAAGGCGGCGGCGAGGCCGATGGAGAGGGTCAGGAGCGGGGGCGGCATGGACCCTTGGGCTAACGGGTTCCCCTGGCGCGCACCAAAGAATCCAGGGCTGGATCAGCCCACCACCCGATCCCGACCTTGGGCCTTCGCCGCGTAGAGCGCCTCATCGGCGCGGCGGCTCACGCCCCGCGCGTCGTCCGTGGCGTCGAGCGTCGTCACGCCGACGCTGATCGTGGGGCCGCCCAGCTCCCGGAGCCGCGCCCGCAGTCGCTCGGCCAAGGCCACGCCCCCGGCGGCCTCGACCCCGGCGGCGAGGATCATCAGCTCATCTCCGCCCACCCGCGCGGGCAGATCCGACGCCCGGCACTCCCGGCGCATCACCTCCGCGACGGCGCGGATCGCCGCGTCTCCTGCGGCGTGCCCCCCGGCGTCGTTGATCTGCTTGAGGTGATCCACATCGATCGCGAGCAAGGCATAGGACGTTCCCTGGCGCCGCGCCGCGTCGAGGGCCCCCTCCAGGGCGTCGTCAAAGGCGCGCCGGTTGGCGAGGCCGGTCAAGGCGTCCCGGGTCGAGAGCGCCCGCCAGCGGTCCTCTTGGGAGCCGGCCCAGGCCCCCGCCGCGCACATCACCGCTGAAGTCGCGCCCCAGACGTAGATCCACACCGCCGGGCTCGACCGCAAGAGCGCCGCGACCCGGGCCAGGCTCACCGCCGCCGGGGCCTCGGCGAGCAGCACCCCCATGAGCCCGAGCGGCGCGCCGACCGCCAAGAGGAGCCCCGCCAAGGCGTACCGCCGCCGCTGGCTCACCGGCGCGCCCGCCGCAGCCGCAGGGAGTTCAGCACGACGCTCACCGACGAGAAGGCCATCGCCGCCCCGGCGATCATCGGCGTGAGCAGCCCCGCCATCGCCAGCGGGATCGCGATGAGGTTGTAGCCGAAGGCCCAGGCGAGGTTCTGGTGGATGGCGCGCAGGGTGTCCCGGCCGAGCTGCAGGGCCTCGGGGAGCAGGCGGAGGTCGTCTCTCACGAGGGTGAGGTCCGCCGTCTGTCGCGCAGCCTCGGCGCCCGCGCCCATGGCGACGCCCAGCGACGCGGCGGCGAGGGCCGGGGTGTCGTTCACGC
>JBEAVX010000334.1:0-12376 GCA_041160755.1 Pseudomonadota bacterium | reverse complement strand
CTCGATGAGGGTAAAGAACTCCTTCGCCGCGCCGTCAAAGTCGCCCATGAGGTAGCGGTAGAAGGCGTCCTCGTACCGGACGATCGCCTCGAACTGGCCGATGAGCCCGCGACGGGTGGTGAGGTTGGCGCCGATCTCGCCGATCCGCTTCTCGGCGGTGGCGAGGTCCTCCCCCACCCCAGCGAGGGCGGTCTGCACGTCCTCTGCGGCCGCCACTCCAGGCGCGGCGAGAAGCCCGACGATCAGCGCGAGGCGCGAGAGCACGCCCAATCTGCCCGACCGTACACCCACGACGCGCATACATCCCCCGTCAACGGAGTCCTGTGTGAACTTGGGGTTCATCCGAATCCCCTCTCGCTTCACTCGGCCGCCGAGTCAAGCTGGATGGTCTGGAGCTGGAAGTCGAGCTTGGGCTTCTCGACGTAAGAGCCGCGCGCGCTCTCGTTCACGACCACCCGAAGGTTGGAGGCTTGGCCCTCCTGGGCGGTGAACGGGAAGGTGGCTTCACGGTCGAGGCGGTAGTCTTCCATGTAGTTGAAGACACCGAAACCGCGCCCACGCAGCACCACGGTGACCATGAGCTGGTGCTGACCCGGCGGGATCGCGCCGTCCCAGACCATGATCTCTTTGGCGTCATCGAGGGAGCCGGAGGGGTCGAACTTGGCGTAGATCGACTGCCCATCGAGGTAATAGGCCACGGACTCGATGGAGTAGGTGCGGCCGAGCTCGTTGACGTGCACGACCGAGCTGCGGGCGCCGCCTGAGGAGCCCTGGAGCATGATCTCTTTGAGGAGCTGCAGCGTGGCCTTGGAGCGAAACACCTGCTCCTTGAGGCCGTTGACGCGCTCTTCCATGGTGCCGAGCTGGGGATCGTAGCGCGCGGTGTCCGCGGCCCCCGCAGGCGGCGCGGCAGGAGCCGGGGCGGGCTCAGCGGCGGGCGCCGGGGTGGCGCCCCCGTCTTGAGCGCGACCAATCGGCGCAAGGGTCACGAAGCAGCCCACAGCGAGGGCCAGGCTAAACAACCGCTTCATCCGTTCTGCTCCAGGCACACCTTGGGAGGGCGAGGGTGCGCACCGCTCGGCCAGCTCCACATGAGTCCTGGCCGCGCGCACAACCCCTTGTATACCGGGCGCCCCCGCTTCATGTCAACGCTTCGACTCTGGACAGCGCCGCGCGGCTCAGGGCGCCTGCTCGGCGAGCACGTCGCCTCCGGCGGTGAACAGCGCCGAGACGAGCTGGTCTTGCACCTTTCGGGCGCGCGAGATGCTGTACGGCAGGTCGTTGACGAAGAAGGTGAAGGCATAGAGGCGTCCGTCCTGTCCCAACGCGTAGCCCGAGAGACAGTGCACGCCGTCGAGGGTTCCCGTCTTGGCGCGAACACGATCCACCTCATCAGAGTCGCGGAACCGAGACCACAGGGTGCCGTCGCGGCCGCCGATGGCGAGGGAGGAGCGGAACTCGTGGGTGACATCCTCGTTCATGGCCATGTCGACCAGCGCGGCGTTGAGCTGGGCGGCGGTGAACTTCGTGCCCCGGGAGAGCCCCGAGCCGTTCACGGCGGTGTACTCGCCAGGCGCCACGCCGAGCTCTTTGAGGTAGTCGGCGATGACCTCAATGCCCTTCGCCGTGCTGCCCGGGGCGCCCTTCACCTCGGCGCCGACGGTCTTGAGCACCTGCTCTGCAAAGAAGTTGTTGGAGTTCTTGTTGACGTCCATGAGGATCACCGAGAGCGGCGCGGAGCGAAGGCTCGCCAGCTCGCGCACCTTGTCCGGGGTCTCGGCCTCACGCCATTGGCCCTTCACCTTGATGCCGTGGGCCTTGAGCAGCTCGGCGAAGCAGGCGACGAAGTAGGCCGTGGGATCGGGCACAACACGGTAAAAGCGCTCGACCTCACCGCCCAAGGGCACGGTGCCGGTGAGCGTGAGCTTCATGGTGCGACCCTCGACCTCACGCTCCATGCGGATGTTGCGCCGCGAGCCCTTGGCCGTGGTGGTCAGCTTGTTCTCGACCTCGACGATGGACGCAGAGGGCACCTCAAGCTGGGCGCGGGCGGCGCCGCCGACTTCAGGGCCCGGGCCGACGACGAGGGCGGCGGCGTTGTAGTTGAGCGAGAGCGCGCCGAGGGTCGAGAAGTAGGTGGGGCCGTCCTCGATGTCGGCCTTCTTGTCCCAACCGGGGATGAGGCGCTCTTTGTCCATGTAGGTGTCGTCAAAGACGACGTCGCCGCTCACTTCCGTCACGCCCTCCATCTTGAGGTCGTAGACGAGCTTCCAGAGCTTCTCGATGACGAGGGTGGGGTCGCCGGAGCCCTTGATGTAGAGGTTGCCGCCGAGCACGCCTTTGGTGTCGAGCTCAGCCTTGGCGTCGGTGAGCAGGGCCGTCTTGTAGCGGAAGGCGGGGCCCAGCTCACGCAGGGCGACGGACGAGGTGAGCACCTTCATCGTCGAGGCGGGCATGAGCTTGTCGTCGGCCTTCCAAGAGAAGACCTCTTGGCCAGAGGCGACATCGACCACCTGCACCCCGACGGCGGCGTCGGTGAACAGGCGATCCTCGGTGATCGGCTTGAGCACCGCCTCCAGCGAGGGCGGCGGCGAGGCCACGGGGGCGGCGGACCTCGCCTGATCTTGGGCGACCGCGCCTTGGCCGATGGAGAGCCCAACGCCGATGGCGAGGCCCAACGCGCCGAAGGGCACGGCCCAACGGAACGAGCGAAGCAGCGAAGATGTGGAGGCGATCGTGAGGGGCGCGTGGGACATTGCAGCGTCCTCCCCGGCCAGGGTGGGGCCGTCGGAAGGTGGAGATTCAGCGGGCGCGCGAGAGCGTGCTGGCGTGTCGCCTGGAGGGCGGTCCAGCAAGAACACCATACCATGAAGTTTAGATTTGTTCATCAGGACAGCACTTTGGATCGTTGTTCCTCGACTTTGTCGAGTCGTAAGTCTTGCACTTCCAAGGCTCTCACCACTTTGTTCTGCCTCACTTTGCGACCCTCTCCGCAGTGTGGCATGAAGAAGCGGAGCCTGTCGTGTGGCGGGCGCACGGGAGTGTCCATGCTGAGCGTGCTCTTCTTCGGGTTGACCCCCCTCGTCTTCGCCCAGGAGGGTCGTTTGCAGGCCCCGGGCGGCGCGGTGTCCGCTGAGGACGGCGCGGCGGCGCTCTGGGTCAACCCGGCGAACCTTGGTTTTGATCCCGACGCGGCGATCGGCTTCTGGGCCCGCCAGCAGCTCACGACGCTGGACTCCTCCGTCGCTTTGGCCACGACCGCCGGGGGCACCGGCCTGGGCCTCACCTTCCACGCGGACGAGACGGGGACCCCTTGGTGGGGCCTGAACTCGGCGTTCTCGGTGCGTCTGCCCCAGAACCTGCGCCTCGGCGCGAACCTCGCCTGGCACCTGCCGAGCACCGGCGGCAACTTCACGGCCTGGGACCTGGGCCTCGGCTGGCGGCCGCTCTCTTGGCTCGGCTTCGGCGCCGTGGCGCGGAACATCGGCTCCCCCGCGCCCACCCGGGGCATCACCGCGGGCTACGCGGCGAGCGCCACCTTGCGCCCCTGGGACGAGAAGCTGGAGCTCTCGCTTGACTACGGCCTCACCGAGCAGGCCGATCTCACGAAGGCGCCGGATCAGACCTTCTCGGCGATCGTGCGCTCTAGCCCCGTGAACGGCCTCGTGCTGCGCGCCCGGGCGGACACCGACCCCGACTTCTCGTACTACGCCTTCTCCGGCGGTTTAGAGGTGTACTTCGGCGGCTTGGGCGGCGGCGCCTGGGTCTCGGACAACGCCCAGGCCGTCACCGGCTACGTCGTCTCCGGGCCGCTCGACGCCAACCTCTTCGGCGCCGGGGAGTCCGTGCCGCTCATTCGGCTCAACCAGGCCTTCGCGTACCAGTCCCAGGCGGGGCTGTTCGGGCCGAGCCAAGAGAGCTACCTCGGGCTCTTGGAGCGCCTGCGGGTGGCCGCGACGGACCCCGCGGTGGAGGGCCTCGTGATCACCGTGGACTCGGTGCCGTTCTCCTTCGCCCAGATTCAGGAGCTTCAAGCGTCCATCGCCGCGATCCGCGCCCAGGGCAAGCCCGTGGTGGCCTACATCGACGGCGCGGCGAGCAACAGCGGCTACGCCTTGGCGGCGGCCTGCGACAAGGTCTACCTGCACCCCGCCGGAGAGGTGGACCTCATCGGCCTGAGCGCCGAGATGAACTACCTCCAGGGCTCGTTGGACCTCGTGGGCGTCGAGGCGCAGTACGCCAAACGCGCCGAGTTCAAGTCGGCGCCCGAGCAGTGGACGAACACTGAAGCCAGCGAGTCCGCCCGCCTGCAGATGAACGCCTTGATGGACGACCTCTTCGCGTCCCTGGTCGACAGCGTCGTGAAGGGCCGGGGCATGACCGAGTCCCACGTCAAGGAGCTCATCGACGGCGGGCCGTACACCGCCGCTGAAGCCCTCAAGCTCGGGCTCGTGGACGGCCTGCTCTACCCCGATGAGGTCGAGGAGGAGCTGGAGGGCGTGCTGCCCAAGAACTACGAGCTTGATGATGAGTACCGCTCGTTGACCGACACCTCGGGCTGGGTGGCGGCCAAAGAGGTCGCGATCATCTACATCGACGGGCCGATCACCAGCGGCGAGAGCGCCGCGCCGGGGCTCCTGGGCGGCGGCGGCAACGCGGGCTCGGCGACCATCGTGCGGGCCTTGATTCACGCCGCCGAGTCCAGCTCCGTGAAGGCCGTCGTGCTGCGCGTGGACTCCCCCGGCGGCTCGGCCTTCGCCAGCGACGAGATCTGGCGCGCCGTCGAGATGGTGCAAGAGGAGGGCAAACCCGTCATCGCGTCGTTTGGCGGGGTGGCGGCCTCGGGTGGGTACTACGTCGCCGCCGGCGCCGACGCGATCTACGCCGAGCCCGCGACGATCACCGGCTCCATCGGCGTGTACGGCGGCAAGTTCTCCTTCGGCGAGCTCATGGGCAAGGTGGGCATCGGCAGCGAGGTCTACCAGCGCGGCCGCAACGCCGGGATGTACTCGCTCTCTCGGCCGATGGACCCGATCGAGTACGCCGCCATGGACCGGCTCATCGAGGAGACCTACCGCCAGTTCAAGTCCCGGGTCTCTGAGGGCCGGGGCATGACGATGGAGGAGGTGGACGCCGTGGCCCGGGGCCGGGTGTGGTCGGGGACGGACGCGAAGGAGGTCGGCCTGGTGGATGAGCTGGGTGGGCTGCAGGACGCGATCACCCGGGCCAAGCTGGAGGCCGGGCTTGACGCGGATGACGACGTGACCTTGGTGACCCTGAAGGGCCGCGAAGGCGCCTGGGGTGAGCCCGTGATGGAGGGTGTGCGCGCCTGGGCCGTGGGCCCGATGCCGCCCTTGCCCGAGCCGCTCCTCGCCTGGGCGCCGTATGCGCCTTTGGCGGGTGAGCACGTCTTCGCGCTCATGCCCTACCAGATCGAGGTCAAGTGAGTCGATGACCACATCCACGCCGACGCCCCGCATCCTGGTGGTGGACGACGACCGGGCGGTGCGCACGGCGATCCGGGTGAACCTCTCTAAACAAGGCTGGGACGTGAGCGTCGCCGAGGACGCTGAAGGCGCGCTCAAGCTCATCGCCGAGCGCCCGGTGGACCTGGTGCTCACCGACGTCGCCATGCCCGGCCGCTCGGGCATGGACCTGCTCGCGGCGCTGCGCGCGGGCTTCCCCGAGGTGCGGGTCATCGTGATGACCGGCTACGGTTCGGTGCAGGACGCGGTCTTCGCCATGAAGTCCGGCGCGGATGACTACATCATCAAGCCCGTCTCCAAAGACGAGCTGGTGCTCATCGTCGAGCGCGCGCTCAAAGAGAAGGCGCTCTTCGCTGAGCTCATCCAGCTCCGCCAAGAGGTGCAAGAGAAGTACGGCTTCGAGAACATCATCGGCACGACCTCGTCGATGCTGGAGGTCTACGAGCTCATCGAGACCGTCGCCGACACCACGGCGTTGGTGCTCATCCAAGGCCCGACGGGCACGGGCAAGGAGCTGATCGCCCACGCGCTGCACTACCGCTCCGGTCGCCGAAACGGCGCCTTTGTGCGGGTGAACTGCGCGGCCTTGCCCGAGAACCTTCTGGAGAGTGAGCTCTTTGGCCACGAGAAGGGCTCGTTCACCGGGGCCGTGCGCCAGCACCGGGGCAAGTTTGAGCAGGCCGACGGCGGCACGCTCTTTTTGGACGAGATCGGCGAGATCACGCCCACGACCCAGGTGAAGCTCCTGCGGGCCCTGGAGTCCGGGGAGATCGTGCGGGTGGGCGGCAGCGAGACGGTGAACGTGAGCGTGCGGGTGCTCGCGGCGACGAACCGTGACCTGCGCGCGGAGGTGGCCGCGGGGCGGTTCCGCGAGGATCTCTACTACCGGCTGAACGTGTTCACCATCTCCGTGCCGCCCCTGCAAGAGCGCCGTGACGACATCCCGCTGTTGGTGGACCACTTCGTGCGGCGGTTCTGCAAAGACAACAACCGCCCCTTGCTGCAGGTCTCCGTGGCCGTGATGCAGCGGCTCCTCAACTACCACTGGCCGGGCAACGTGCGGGAGCTCAAGCACGTCCTGGAGCGCGCGGTGATCTTGAGCCGCGGCGAGACGCTGACCGGCGTGAAGCTGCCTGAGGCGCCCCAAGGCAAGGAGCCCAAGGCGGAGATCTTGCCTGAAGGCATGACCTTACAAGCCGCGCTCATGGAGTACGAGCGCCGGGTGCTCATCGAGGCCCTCAAGGCCGCGAAGGGGGTGCAGGCCCAGGCCGCCCGGGCCGTGGGCATCTCCCGATCGAACCTCAACTACCGGATCGCCCGGCTGGGGATCGAGATGAAGGACGTGGTGTACGAGTGACGTTGACAGCCGGAGAGGCCCAGGCTACATGACCGGCGCCCCTCCGAGCAGACGCTCACGCGGATGGCGGTCTTGAGGAACGGCGCTCGCCACCTCAGTCAGATTGCCAGCTCAAGCAGACCTTGTTAAGAGAGGCGCAGAGAGGAAATTCGAGATCAAGGCCAGGTAGCTCAGTCGGTAGAGCAGTGGACTGAAAATCCACGAGTCGGCGGTTCAATTCCGTCTCTGGCCACCTCTTTCCTCCTCTTCTTTTCGCTGGTGTTGAGCCAGGGCTGCTCCGATGCCTGTGAGCAAGCCTGCGCGTCCACCACGGCACGCCTCGCGGAGTGCCTCGACGACTGGTCCGCCTCTTGGGAGGACCTCGGCGCGTCGTCGCGCCAAGACTTCCGAGAGAACTGCCAGAGCGACTGGAGCCTCAGCTCGCCGTCTCTGGAGAGCCGCGAGCAGCAGGCCGCCTTGGCCGCGTGTCAAGAGCTGGAGGACGAGCTCGGCGCGGTGAGCTGCGATGAGCTGGAGGCGATCTACCTGCCCTAAGGCGCAGAGTCCGGGCGCTGAATCCTGGCCCAGAATGGTGTAGAGTCGGCGCTTCATCGCTCCCCTCGCCTCCCCTCCCCTCGTCCGCTTGAGGCCCCAAATGTCCTCCTCAACCCCCTTGGTGCTCGCGATCGATCAGGGCACCACCGGCAGCACGGCGCTCTTGCTCGACCCGAGCCTGCGGGTGCTCGCCACCCACAACGTCGAGTTCCCCAACCACTACCCCCAGCCCGGGCACGTCGAGCACGACCCGGAGGAGATCTGGGCCTCGGTGGGGCAAGCGGTGGAGGGCGCGGTTCAGCGCGCCGGGGTGAGCAGCGGGCAGATCGCGGCGATCGGCATCACCAATCAGCGCGAGACGAGCCTGTTCTGGGACCGGGCGACGGGCCAAGCCCTGCACCGGGCGCTCGTGTGGCAAGACCGGCGCACGGCGGATCGATGCCAGGCGCTCAAAGACGCGGGCAAAGAGAGCCTCGTGAAGCGGCGCACGGGCCTCGTGCTCGACCCGTACTTCTCCGGCACCAAGGCCGCGTGGCTTCTGGACAACGTGCCCGGCGCACGGGCCGCCGCCAGCCGCGGGGACGCGCTGTTCGGCACCATCGACACCTACCTCACCTGGCGGCTGTGCGGCGCCCACGTCACCGACCCCTCGAACGCCAGCCGCACCTTGTTCATGGACCTCGACACCTTGGACTGGAACGATGAGCTTTTGGAGCTGCTCAACGTGCCCCGGGCCTGCCTGCCGCGCATCGGGCAGTCCTCGGAGATCTACGGCCACACCCGGGGCGTGGGGTTCTTGCCCGACGGGATCCCCGTCTGTGGGCTCATCGGCGAACAACAAGGCGCGCTCTTTGGCCAGGCCTGCTTCACCCAAGGCATGGCGAAGTGCACCTACGGCACCGGCGCCTTCGTGCTGCTGAACACCGGCGCGGAGAAGGTCTACAGCGACAACGGGATGCTCACGACGGTGGCCTGGAAGCTCGGCGGCAAACACAGCTACGCCTTGGAGGGCTCGGCGTTTATCGCGGGCGCGGCGGTGCAGTGGCTTCGTGACGGCCTGGGCATCATCAAGAGCGCCGGGGAGATCGAGGCCTTGGCCGCGAGCGTGCCGCACAGCGACGGCGTGACCTTTGTGCCCGCGCTCGCCGGGCTCGGCGCGCCGCACTGGCGCCCTGGCGCGCGAGGTCTGCTCTCGGGCATCACCGGCGGGACCACCCGCGCCCACATCGCCCGGGCCGTGCTCGACGGCGTGGCCTTGCAGATCGGCGACATCCTCCAGGCGATGTCGATGGACCTCGGCGGCCCCCTCACCGAGCTTCGGGTGGACGGCGGCGCGGCGAAGAACAACCTGCTCATGCAGCTCCAGGCCGACGTGTTGGGCGTGCGCTGTGTGCGCCCGGCCCAGCTTGAGACGACGGCCTTGGGCTCGGCGTTCTTGGCGGGCATCGCCGCGGGCATCTGGTCTTCAGCGGAGGAGGTCAGCGCCGCTTGGCGTGAGGACCGCACCTTCACCTCCCAGGTCAACAAAGACGAGCTGCACGCCCTCCGCGCCCGCTGGAAGGCCGCTGTGGAGCGCGCGTGAGCCCGGCGCTGCTCGTCTGGTCCCTGGGCCTCGCGCTGGCGCAAGACTGCCCGGCGACGATCCCCGAGACGATCACGGTGCTTGAGGCCGAGGCCAGCCGCGTCGCCTATGAGTGCCTCGCCAAGAACGACGAGGCCGGGGCGGCGCTGATCACGCGCCTGGGAGATCCAGCGGTCACCCAGCCGGGGCGGGTGAGCCGGGCCCTGGCGATCTGGCGCCTGCACCGCCTCGATCAAGAGATCCCCGCTGAGGAGTCTCGGGCGTACCTCGCCGATGAGCGGCGCCTGGTCGCCGACGGCATCCGCGCCCACCGGGGGCGCCAGTCGCCTTCGCCAGACCACACGATGGTCTTTGAGCAGCTCCCCTGGTACAAGCCCAACCCGGGCTACACCGACGGGCGACTTGGCGAGCTCGACAAGAAGAACATCGAGGTCGTGAACAACCCGCCCAAGCCGCCTGCCCCAGACGAGGCGCCCAGCGCCGCTGACGCGATGGCCGAGGCCCCGACGGCGCCGACGCCCAAACGCTCCAGCGGATGTGGCTCCTGCGCCACCACGGGAGCGCACGATGGGTCGGGCCTCGTGGGCCTCGGGCTCAGCCTCGGGCTGCTGATCCGGCGGCGCCGACGCTGACGGCGGGCCGGGCCTCGATGAGCCCCAGCACCCAATGGATGAAGAGGTAGGGCTGCTGGCTCTCCTCCGGGGTGAAGCGCGCCTCAAAGCGGCGCTCGACGTACTTGAAGCGGTTGGGCTGGGACTGGCAGAGCGCCTTGAGCTTGGCCTCCAGCTCAGCCGGGGGCTCGACAAAGTCCAGGGTGGCGCGCACTTGCAGCACGGCCAAGCGGGCGATGCCCAGCTTGCGGCAGCGGCAGCGGATCTCCAAGGTGCGGCTGAGCTGCAGCACCTCCAACGGCGCCTCGCCGTGCTCGGACTCGGCGTCGTCCACCACGCGGCGGATGGCCTCGGCGGAGCGGGCGGAGGAGAGGCGGCGGTAGAGCGCGAGGCGCTCGTCGGTGTCGCGCACCCAGAGCTCAGGAATAAGGCCGGTGACGCGGAGATCGACCTCGGGGTCGAGGCGCTCACGCTCGGCTTGGCCCCGGGCCTCGGCCATGGCGTCCTCCAAGAGCGAGACGTAGGTCTCAAAGCCGACGGCGCGGATCTGGCCATGCTGGCGCTCGCCGAGGAGGTTGCCCGCGCCGCGGAGCTCCAGGTCGGCGGCGGCGATGGCGAAACCCGAGCCCAAGGCCGTGTGCTCTTGCAGCACCGAGAGGCGCTGGGTGGCCTCGCGGGTGAGCTTTCGTTCGGGTTGGGTCATCAGCGTACAATACCCGCGCCGATGGGAGCGCCCGACGCGGCCCCGGAGCTGGTAGAGCTGGCTGAGGCCGTAGCGCTCGGCGTCATGGACGAGGATGGTGTTCACGTTGGGCATGTCGAGGCCGGACTCGACGATGGTGGTGCAGACGAGCACGTCCACCTTACGCTCGACGAAGCGCACGAGGCGCTCCTCCAGGGCGTCGTCCTCAAGCTGGCCATGGGCGATCTCGACCCGGGCCTCGGGCACCAACAGGCGGATGGACGAGGCGAGGTGCTCGATGTCCTCGACGCGGTGGTGGATGTAGAGCGCCTGACCGCCGCGCTGCAGCTCCCGGAGGAGGTCTTCACGCACCCGCTCGTCGCTGCGGGTGACCAAGGCCGTGTGAATCGAGAGGCGATCTTGGGGCGGGGTGTTGATCACCGAGATCGCGCGCAGGCCCGAGAGCGCCATGCTGAGGCTGCGGGGGATCGGCGTGGCGCTCATCGCGAGGTAATGCACCTCCTCCCGCATTCGTTTGAGCTGCTCTTTCTGCTTCACGCCGAAGCGGTGCTCCTCGTCTACGATGACGAGCCCGAGGCGCTTACAACGTAAGCTTCGACCCAAGAGGCGCGTGGTGCCGACGACGACGGAGAGGCTGCCGTCGGCGAGCTGGCGGTGGATGGCGCGGCTCTCGGGGCCGGAGTCGAAGCGCGACAACAAGGCGACGGTGTGGCCGAAGGGCTTGAACCGCTCGCGCAGCGTCGCGGCGTGCTGGTAGGCGAGCACCGTCGTGGGGCACAGGAGCACGACCTGGTGGCCCTCCTCGACCACCCGAAACGCCGCGCGAATCGCCACCTCGGTCTTGCCGAAGCCCACGTCGCCGACGATGAGGCGGTCCATGGCCTCGGGGCGCGCGAGGTCGTCGAGCACGGCGTCGATGGCGGCGGCCTGGTCGGGGGTCTCGGTGAACGGGAACCCCTCCTCAAACTGGGAGAACCGCGCCGTGCGGCCGACGTAGGCGTGACCGGGGCTCACCTGGCGCCGGGCTTGAAGCTCGATCAGCTCGTGCGCGAGCTTGAGCACCTCGTCCTTGACCTTGGACTTGCGCAGGGCCCAGGTGTCGCCGCCGAGGCGATCGAGGCGAGGGGCGGCCTCCCCGGCGCCGCCGACGGCGGAGTACCGGGAGATCTGATCGAGGCGATAGGCCGGGAGGTAGAGCAGATCCCGATCGCGGTACTCGATCTGCACCATGTCTTCAGGGCCGTGGCCGAGATCCACCCGGCGCAGGCCCCGATACGCGCCCACACCATGCCGGGTGTGCACGACAAGATCGCCCTCTTTGAGCTGGGCGAAGCTCGTGACCGCCGCGTCTTTGAGGGCCTTGTCGCCCGCCGCGCCCCGCCGCACACGGACCTTCTCGCCGAGGAGCTCGTCTCCGGCGATCACCGCGAGGCGGGCCTGGGGATCGTGGAACCCTCGGGGGAGATCGCCCTGGATCAAGACGAGCACGCCCGGCGGCCAGCGCGTCGGATCGTGGTTCGCCCGGCCCTCTTCAGCGCGCAGCTCCTTGGGCCGAAGCTCATGCGGGCGCAGAAGCTCCTTCACCCGCTCGGCGCGGCCGCTGCCATACACCACCAAGCCCACGCGCCAGCCCTTCTTGAGCCAGTCCTTGAGGCGGGCGACCGTCTTGTCCAGGGCGCCCTCTTCAGGACGCAGGACGTGGTTGTCCTTCGCGCCGAGGTCCAAGGCGCCGTTCATCACGAGCGGCAGCACCGGGAGCGCGGCGTGAAGCGCGGTGAGCAGGGCGGCGGCGGGGGCGCAGCGGAGGCTCGGCGGGACGAGGGGCCGGTCGTTTGCGGCCAGGGCCTCGTAGCGGGAGCGGCGCTGCTCTAAGGCGCGCACGACGGCGACGACGCAGGCCTCGGGATCGAGGATGATCTTTCGTGCGCCTTGGCCCGCCGCGAGGGGCGGTCGCAGCTCCGCCAAGGCCGGGAGGTAGTCATCGACGCCCGAGAAGCGGATGCCGGCCTTGAGGTCCTCCAGCACCTCACGGCGGCGCGCGGCGCCCTCGGGGCGATCACCGACGAGCTCCCGCAGCACCCGCGCGGCGCGGTCCACGGCCGC
>JBEAVX010000802.1:0-9830 GCA_041160755.1 Pseudomonadota bacterium | reverse complement strand
GGCCGTCGGCGAGGCTCAGGGTGAGGCGCACCTCGCCCGGACCGGCCGGGGCGTACCGCACGATCCAGAGCCCCGGCGACTCGCCCTGGACGAGGCCCTCCACGACCCCCAAGGACGCCCGCGCCCCGACCAGGGCGGGCCCGGCCTGGGCGTCGTCGCCCCAGATCAGCACCTCCAACGACGCGCTGCGCCCCGCCTGGGGGCCGCCGGAGGGGTCCACCACCACGGCCGTCTGGGCAGCCGCCATCCCGAGGCCGACAAGGATCGAGAGGAGCATCAGCGCAGCCTGAACTCGGCGGTGGGCCCGGTGGTGTCCCGCACGACGCGGCCCACGGCGGTGGAGCGGCGTCCGTGGAGGTCCGTCGCCTCTAAGGTCAGCTCGTTCTGGCCTTCTGCGAGGGGCAGGGTGATCTCAAAGCCGCCGTCGGGCCCGGCCCGCACGCTCACGCCGCCAGGGCCCACCACCCGCGCGCCGGGGGCGCTCACGCCGCGCACGGTCACGGACGTCTCCTTCGTGGGGCCGCCCTCGGGCCAAGGCACGTCCAGGAGCAGGGTGCTCGGGATCTCGGCGACGGTGGCGGACTGGCCCGGCGCGGCGTAGAGCCGCTGGCCCTCGCCCAGGCGCTCCACGCCGTCTACGCCGGTGACGCCGAGCTCTCCCCGGCGGGCCTCGACGTCGAAGGTGCCGTCGGCGTCTACGGCCAAGGCGAAGTCGGCGTCTTGGGCGACGACGCCCCGGCCCCGGTTGGACACCTGCAGGCTCGGCGTGCCTGGGCGCACCGTGGCCTCGACGCGGCCGTTCTCAAGCTCCACCCGCAGACCATCTTCAGCGAGGCCCAAGAGCCGGAGGCTCGCGCCCTCGTGGAGCGTGAGGCGCGTGTCTTGGCCCATGCTGAGCACGGCGGCGCCGTCGCTCACGCGGATCTGATCATCGTCGCGCAGGGGCTCCCCGACGGTGGCCGGGGCCTCGACCCCGCCGCGCACCCGCGTCACCTCGCCGCGCACCTGCTGCACGACGACGGGATCGAGGGGATCCGCGCCGAACAGCCACAGCCACGCGGCCACGCCCAGAACGAGCACGGCCACCGCGGCGACGAGTACCTGGACCACATCTCTCACGCGGCGATTCTACCCCGCGCGCGGCGAATCTGTACGTCGCGCGGCCTCCGCTGGAAGCGTGACGATATACACCGGGGTCTCGGCGCCGGGCTGGGGCTCGGTCAAGCGCCCGCCGTGCTCGGCGAAGACCTGCCGCGCCACCCAGAAGCCCATGCCCGAGGCCAGCCAGTCGTCGCCCCCGGCGCCGCGCCAGCCCGAGAGCCGGAAGCTCACCCGCACCTCTTCAGATCCGGCGACGCCGTGAATGAACAGGCGCCCGCCGGGCACGAGCGCCGTGCGCAACGAGCGCAAGAGCTGGGCGAAGGCCTGGGCGAGCTGGGCGGAGTCGCCGAGCACACGCAAGGGCGGCTCCCGCTCGTGGCTGAGGTGCTGGTCACCGTCGCGGAAGCTGCCGCCGACGAGCACGAGCACCTCGCCGAGGAGCTGCTGAAGATCCAGCGGCGCGCGCTCTTCCACGGCGCCTCGGCTTGAGAGCCGGGTGAGGCTCGCGAGGATGACCCGGCAGCGCTGGGCCTGCTCCTCGATGGCGTGAATCATCGGCGCGACGTCGCCCCCGCCCTTCGCCCGGGCGAGCTGGGCCATGCCGAGGATGCCCGCCATGGGGTTGTTCAGCTCATGGGCCAGCCCCGCGCCGAGCTCGGCCACGGCGACCATACGGCTCGTGTGAACCAGCCGCTGCTGAGACTCCTGCAGCTCCTGGGTGCGCGCCTCGACCCGGGCGAGCAGCTCGCGGTTCCAGGCCTCGATCTCGGCGTTCTTCGCGGCGATGATGGCCTGGTCCGACAAGAGCCGCGCGGACATCTGGTTGAACGCCCCGGCCAGCTCGCCGAGCTCGTCTTGGGCCTCGATCTGCACCTGCCGGCCCAGCTCACCCTCGCCGAGCCGAACGGCGGTGTCTTTGAGCGCGACGACGGGCTGGGCGATCTGCCGCGCGCCGATGTACCCCATCGTCGCGACCAGGGCCGTGGCGAGCACATAGATGAACACCGTGCGCTGGGCGATCTGCCGCCCGCCCAAGGTGGCCTCGCGCAGCGGCACCGCGACGACGGCCACCCAGCCCAGGTCTGAGACCGGGGCGAAGGCCACGAGCGCGTCCTCCCCTTCCCCCGAGGTCAAGGTCATCCAGCCCTCGATCTGGTTGGTGAAGCTCGCGAGCACGCTCGGATCGATGAGGCCCGCGTCGTCCCCGGCGAGGAGCTTCGCCCGCTCGTCGAGGATCAACGCCGCGCCGCCTCGGCTGGCCTGCCGCCGAAGCTGCTCCTCCACCGCCGCCAGGCTCAGCTCGACGCCGATCACCGCGTCCCCGCCCGAGCTGACCACAGCCACGGGCATCACCGCGTGGGGCGAGCCCGCCGGGAAGTACGCCTCGCCGAACGCGAGGCCCTCGGTGAGCGCCTGGGTGTAGGGCATCCGGGCGACGAGCGCCGTGAGCCGCGCGTCATCCACGGCCTCGTGCTCGGCCAAGGCCCCGGTGAGCAAGGCCGGGTCTCGAATCGCCGTCGGCGGCACGAGGAGCTCGCCCTCGGCGTCGAGGAGCACCACGACGTTGATCGCGTCGTATTGGCTGTAGATCAGCCTCGCGAGGCCTTCAGCGCGGGCGACGTCCAGGGCCCGCACGTCCCAGGACGACGCGATGAGCTGCACCCCACGCACCTGGGCCGAGAGCCAGGTCGCCGCGAACACCGCGAGGCCGTCGGCTTGCCGGGCGTAGAGCTCACGGGCCTGGGCGAGGTGGGCGTCCCGGGCGACCGTCGTGGCCATCACCCCCGCCACCGCCAGGGGGATGAGCGTCGCGAGGCCGATGAGCAGGGTGAGGCGGGGGCGAAGCCGCATGCCGAGCGGCTCCTCAGCCCGAGATCGGGAAGCTCAAGGTGAAGCGTGTGCCTTTGCCGACGGTGGACTCGACGCTCACCTGGCCCCGGTGTTTGGCCATGATGCGGTAGACGATGTTGAGCCCGAGCCCCGTGCCTTTGCCCGGCGCCTTCGTCGTGTAGAACGGGTCAAAGACGAGGTTCAGGCGGTCGGTGGGGATGCCCGCGCCGGTGTCTTCGACCGTCGCCCACACCCGGCCGTCCCGGGTGCCCGCCCGAACGGTGACCTTGCCCGTGCCGACGTCGCGGTCCTCGATGGCCTCCACCGCGTTCTTCACGAGGTTCACGAAGACCTGCTGCACCTCGCTCGTGCGCGCCTGCACGAAGGTCTGGGGCGCCACGTCGACGGTGATCGTCACGCCCCGGCAGTCCGCCGAGCGCTCCACGAGGCGCACGGCGTCCTCGATCACCCGGGCGAGCTCCACCGTCGTGAGGTACTCCGCGGACGAGGCCCGGGAGTACGACGAGAGCTCCTTCACGATGTCGCGGATCGTCCGGCTGTACTCGACGATGTCCCGGGCGTACTCGTGGCAGAGGTCGAGCTTCTCTTCATCGGTGATCGCCTCGGCGAGCCCCATGATGCCGAACAGCGGCGAAGACACCTCATGGGCGATGCCCGCGGCCAAGGTGCCGATGCCCGCGAGCTTCTCGGACTGAATCAGCTCGGACTGGAGCTGCTGGGTCTCTTTGAGCGCGGCGGTCAGCTCGATGTTCTTGGTCCGAAGATCGGCCACCAAGCGGCGGTTCTCTAAGGCGAGATCCTGCTTGTCGACGGCGCGCTGAACCTTCTTGCGGATGTCGAAGACGTTGTTCAGCGGCTTGAGCACATAGTCGAAGGCGTCCAGCTCCATCGCCGTGAGCGCCGTCTCCAGGTTGGCGTAGCCGGTGATGATGATCACCTCGGCCAGGTCGTTGACCTCCCGGGCGAGCCTGAGGAGCTCCAGCCCGTTGCCGTCGGGGAGGTTCTTGTCGGTGATGAGCACGTCGACGCCGTCGCTGCGCAGCACCCGTCGCGCCTCAGACGCCGACCCACACGCGGTGATCTCCCAAGGGCCGTCCTCAAGGACGGCGGAGAGGATCTGGAGGATCACAGGCTCGTCATCCACGAGCACCACGCGCCGGACACGCCCGTCTGCCTTCATCGCATTGTTCACGTCATCCTCACGCCCTTGAGCGGCGCAGAATAGCATGAGGCTCTCCAGGCGGCCCCCTCCTGACCCCGAGCATTTGACAGAGCCCCGCATACCGCTAAACTTGTCATGCGAGACGCTCTGGCGTCCGATCCCTCATCTCATGGACGCGGCGGATGTTGCGAAGCCACCTGATGGTCTCCCCCCTTCTCCTCGCGCTCGCTCTGGGCGCTTGTGGGCCTAAGTCCGGCAAATCGCCCGAAGTGGCGGCCGCCGAGGCCTCAAGGCCCTACGTCGAGCGCCCCAGCGAGGAGGGGCTCGTGCTCGTCGAGATCGACCTCAACAGCGACGGTCGGCCCGACGTGTTCAACCACTACCGAGAGCGCACCCAGGCCACGCGCCTCTTGGTGCGCAAAGACGTCGATCTCAACTGGGACGGAAAGGTCGACATCACGTCGTTTTACGACGACACGAGCCGCCTCGTCCGCGAAGAGATGGACAACGACTTCGACGGCAAGGTCGACATCGTTGACCACTACCAAGGCGGCATCCGGGTGATGTCCGAGGTCGACACCGAGTACGACGGCCGCTTCGACCTCTGGAAGTACTACGAGCAGCCCCCGGGCGGGAAGCCGCTGTTGCGCCGCAAAGAGCGCGACACCAACGCCGACGGCAAGGTCGACTATTGGGAGTACTTCAACGATCAGGGCCAGGTCGTCAAGACCGGCCGTGATGTCGACGGCGACGGCGTCATGGACGAGCGCCAAGAGGTCGGCGGCCCCGGCAGCCCCGCGGGCGCCACGGCCCAAGGCGACTGAGCCCCCGGCGGCGGCTCAGCCCCCCGCCACCAGCTCCGCTAGGCTTTGCGCCAGCGGGATCCTCGGCGCCCACCCCAGGGCGCCGAGTTTTTTTGGATCTCCCACCAAACACAGCACCTCTCCGGCGCGGGCCCGGCTGGGCTCCTCGACGATGGGGCGCCCCTGGGCGATGTGCTCGGCGAGGGCTCGCAGGGGCACGCCGACGCCGCTGCAGAGGTTGTAGACCTCCCCTGCCCGCCCAGCCGTGGCCACGACGAGCAGCCCCGACGCGGCGTCACGCACGTCGAGGTAGTCCCGGATGAGGTCCAGGCGGCCCGTGCGTAGGGTCGTCGCCCCGGCGCGCACCTGGGCGGCCCAGTCCGCCGGGGCGTAGGGCGGGCGGTGTCCGGGGCCGGTGAGGTGAAACGGGCGGACGACGATCACCGCGCGCCCCGCCGCGCCGAGCCCAAGCGCCTCCCCGGCGGCCTTCGTGCGGGCGTACACGCCGACGGGCGCCGGCGGCGTGTCCTCGGACACCGGCGTCGGGGGCGCGAGGCCATAGACGTGGCAGGTGGAGACCAGCACGAGGCGCGCGTCGCCTGCGGCCTGGACGAGGGCCCCGACGGCGCCGACGTTGTCGGCCTCTGCGCCCAGCGGGTCGGCCTCGGCCTTCGAGGGGGAGGTCATCGCGGCGAGGTGCAGGATGAGCTGGGGGCGCAGCGCCCGCACGGCCCTGGCCACGGCCTCGGCGTCGCGCAGGTTCAGCGCCGCACGATCCGGGGCGCTGACCTCCCAACCCCGCGCACGGGCGAGGCCCACGACGTGCTGGCCCAAGAAGCCCGCGCCGCCGGTGACCAGGGCGCGCATCTCAGTCGCGGGTGTCGAAGACGACGGTCTCGACGGGCAGCACGTCGGAGCTCTCGTCGAACCACTGCACGGTGTACTCGCCCTGCGGCGGCGCCTTGAGCCGCACCGTGGGGGCGAAGCAGGTCTCGCAGTCGGCATCGGACCCGGCCGGCTCCCAGCCCTCAAACACACGGATCGTCCAGCCCTCGCCGATCACGTCCGGGGCGAAGCTGTCTTCACAGCCGGAGATCACGCCTTCACGCTGCACGAGGATGTCGCCGTTGTCCGCCGTGTTCACGGTGATCACGGGATCGTCGCCGACGACCCAGTCGGTGCAGACCTCGGTGGACCAGCCGACCGAGATCTCACCGCCGCAGGCCAAGAGGAAGGTGAAGAGCAGCATTGGGGGCCTCCTTTGATGAGCCCATCTGCATAACGCAGCGGAAGACGACCCGCCGGATCTACAACAGGCGCGTCTCGCCGAGCTGCTCCAAGGCCACGGTGAGGGCCCGCACGTCTTGGGCACGATCCCGAGGGCAGACCATCAGCACCTCGCCGACCTGCACGACGACGAGGCCCTCGACCCCCAACAGCGCGACGGTCTGCCCGGGGGCGTAGACGACGTTGTCTTGGGCCTCGTGGCTCACGACCAAGGCCGCCCGACCGACCCCGCCGCTCACCGGGGGCAAGATGTCGGCGAGGGCCTCCCAGCTCCCGACGTCCGACCAGCCGAGCTCGGCGCGCACGGTCAAGACGTGGGAGTGCCGCTCCATGACGCCATAGTCGATGGAGGTGCGATCCATCTTGTTGTACAGCTCGACGAGGCGCTCGGGGTGGGCGCGGAGCTGCTCCAAGGCCGTCCAGGTGCGCGGGAGGTGCTGGCGGTAGGCGTCGCGCATGGCCTCGACGGTGAACACGAACATGCCGGCGTTCCAGAGGTGCTCGCCCCCGGCGACGTACTGGGCGGCGAGCGCCGCGTCGGGCTTCTCGACGAAGCGGCTCACCCTCAAGAACGGACGATCCCCGAAGCTGCCCAGGGCCCCGCCGACCTCCAAGTAGCCGTAGCCCGTCTCGGCGCGGGTGGGCACGAGGCCGATGGTGACCAAGGCGTTCGTGGCCCGGGCGGCCTCAGCGCAGTCGAGCAGGAGATCCCGGAGCTCGTCCTCCTCGCGGATGAGGTGATCCGAGGGCAGCACGATCATCACGGCGTTTCGCCCGTGGCTGCGATGGCCGACCTCCAGCACCCCCCAGCCCACGGCCGGGGCGGTGTTGCGGCCCTCGGGCTCGACGAGCAGGTTCTCCGGCGGCAACATGCCGAGCTCCGCGCGCAGAGGCTCGGCCATCTCGGCGGAGGTGACGACGAGCACACGCTCGGCGGGGATGATCGGCAGCACGCGGTCTACGGTGGCGCGGATGAGCGTCGTCTCGCCGTTCACCGAGAGGCACTGTTTGGGCAGACCGCGCCGCGACCAAGGCCAGAACCGTGTGCCACGGCCCCCGGCGATGATCAGCACGAAGACGTCCTCGCGGCGGTCGGTCATGGCGCCTCGACGGGGAACAGCTCGGGGCGCAGGGCCTGCAAGGCGGCGTAGGACGCCACCGCCGCCGCGTTGGAGAGGTTGAGGCTGCGCGCCGGGCCGGGGATCGGGATTCGCCAGGCGCCGAAGCGGTCCACGAGGGCGTCTGAGAGGCCCACGGACTCACGCCCGAAGACGAGCACGTCGCCTCGCGCCCAAGGGATCTGGGTGTAGACCCCCGCGCCCCGGGTCGAGAACAGGCGCAGGTTGCGGCCTTGGGCCCAGGCGAAGAAGGCGTCGTCGTCGGGATAGACCGCGAGGTCTACCTCACGCCAGTGGTCGATCCCGGCGCGGCGAACGGCCTTCTCGTCCAAGGAGAAGCCCAAGGGGCAGACCAGGTGCAGCCGCGCGCCGAGGCCGATGCACAGCCGCCCGATGTTCCCGGTGTTGCCCGGGATCTCCGGCTGGAGCAGGGCGATGTGCAAGAGCGGCTCGGCGACCACAGGGGCTAGGCCTCACCCGCCGGGGCGGTGTACTGGCCGACGATGACCCGCGCGGGGCGGATCACCCGGGTGCCGACGCGAAAGCCCGCGGTGAACACCTGGGCGACGCGGCCATCCAAGCGCTCTTCAGCGACGGGCATCGTCGTGAGCGCCTCGTGCTGGTCGGGGTTGAAGACGTCACCCACCGCGCCGAACTCTTGTAAGCCGAGGCCCTGGAAACCCTCCAGGAACGCGCGCTGCACGAGCTCAAGGCCCTGAAGCAGCGAGGGGTCGATCTCGGCGCGCTGCATCGCGGAGAGCGTGCGGCGGAGGTTCTCTAAGGGCTCAAACAGCCGGGAGACGACCTCACCGCGCTGAATCTCCTCTTTGAGCGCCGCCTGACGCTCCAGGCGGGTCTTGTAGGCGGCCATCTCCTCTTGGGCGTTCTTGTAGGCCCCCGAGACGGCCCGCAGCCGCGCCGTGGTGTCGTTGAGCTGGCGCTCAAGCTCCTCGACCCGGGCGTCCACGAGCACCTCGACGCCGCCGCCGTCGTTGCCGCTGTCTTGGCCCGCCTCAGCGTCTTCGACGGGCGCCTGCTCTTCTTGGTTCTGGTCATCCGACATTGGAAGCTCCTCGTGAGGCTGCAAGCTAACCCCAGCGCCCTTCGCGGCAAGGCGTGGCCGTCGGCGCTTGACGGCGCGCCGCGTGGGGCTAGAGGGGAGGTCCGCCCGGCGCATAGGTGACACGATGGAAGACAAGCAGACCCAGCAGATGACGATCCTCGCGGCGGTGCTCGTGGGCTTGGTGCTCGTCATCAAGCTCGTTGAGCCGCCCGCCCCCGAAGACGAGGCCACCCCAGAGGACAAAGACCTCGTCGAGATCAAGGCCGAGGAGGTCGTCGGCCTCACCTTGACCACTGAAGAGGGCAGCCTCATCGCCGAGCGCGGCGCGGCGGGCTGGCGGCTGGTCTCCCCGATTCAAGCGAAGGGCAAGACGAGCGACTTAGACGGCCTCATCGAGCTCGTGGACGCCTTGCGGGTCGGCGAGCCGATCACCGGCGCCTCCCCGGCGACCTACGGCCTGGAGACGCCCAAGGCCAGCCTGACCCTGCGCCGCGCGGGCGGCGGGGAGCTGCGCCTGGATGTCGGCGCCGACAGCCCCGTGGGCTTCAAGAGCTACGTTCGCCTCGACGGCGGGGAGGTCCTCGTCGCCTCCGGGCACCCCGGCGAGACCTTGCTCAAGCCCTTCGCCGCGCTTCGGGACGACGCCGTGCTCCAAGACGTTGACCCCTACCAGATCACCCGGGTTCGTCTCACCGAAGACGGTCAAGAGTCTTGGGGGGTTGAGCGCCGCGAGGACACGTCCTGGTGGCTCTCCGACGGCCGCCGCGCCTCGGCTGACCGCCTCACGGCCCTGGTCGAGCGCCTCGCCACCCTGCGCTTCGAGACGTTCTGGGAGGACTTGAGCCCCGCCGAGGTCGGCCTCAACCCGCCCATGGCCACGCTGACCTTCACCGCCCCCACCGGGGAGATCACCCTGCCGCTGGGCCAAGAGCGCGCCGGTGGGCGGCTCACCCAGTCCCCCTCGGGCACCATCGGCACCATCGGCGAGCTCAGCGCCATCACGCCGCCCCTCGGTGAGCTGCTGGAGCCGCGCCTGGTGCCTCTGGCGCCGTCGTTGGTCGACAGCCTCACCGTCACCTGGGAGGGCAAGACCGCCCGCTGGACCCGCAGCGGCGAGGCCTGGACCCTCAACGACGCCCCAGACAGCGCCCAGGGTGTCGGCGCCATCTCGTTCATCATCGACGGCCAAGCCGACCGCGCCGCGCGCCCCGCCGAGCCGAGCGTGCTCTCCGGGCGCGTCGAGGCCAGCGCCGGGGAGGGCGGTCGCCTCGTGATCCTCATCGGCGAGCCCGTCGAGGGGGGCCGCGCCGCCAGGGAGGAGTCTGGCGGCCCGGCGTTCGTCGTGCCTCAGGCCACCATCGACAAGCTCATCGCCCTGCCCTTCGCGCCCTGAGCGCCGAAGGGCGGCGCCCGGGCAGGCTGAGCGGCTCTTGGCCGAGCGGTTC
>JBEAVX010000317.1:0-5290 GCA_041160755.1 Pseudomonadota bacterium | reverse complement strand
ACCTCGGCGAGCGTGAGCCGCTGAGCCGCCCGTACTCCGTGGCCTCGGCCCCCGGCGAGCCCCTGGAGTTCTTCATCGTGCGGGTCGAGGGCGGCGCGCTCACGCCGAGGTTGTTTGACCTGCCGCTGGGCGCCGAGCTCAAGGTTCACCCCCGCGCGGGCGGCGTGTTCACCTTGGGCATGGTCCCCGACGCCGAGACCTTGTGGTTCATCTCCACCGGCACGGGCCTCGCGCCGTTCATCTCGATGCTGCGCCAGGGCGAGCCCTTTGAGCGCTTTGAGCGGGTGGTCGTCGTGCAGTGTGTGCGCCAGCCCGACCAGCTCTGCTACGTCGAGGAGCTCAACGCCTTGGCGGCGGCGAGGCCAGGGAAGATTCGCCAGGTGAACCTCGCCACCCGGGCCCCGGCGGACGGCGTCTTGTTCTGCCGCATCACCCAGGCCTTCACCGACGGCAGCTTGGAGGAGGCCGCCCAGGCCACGCTCACCCCGGAGACGGCCCAGGTGATGCTCTGCGGCAACCCCGACATGCTGACCGACATGCAGGCGCTTTTGGGCGAGCGGGGGATGCGCAAGAACCGCAAACGAGAGCCCGGCCACATCACCGTCGAGAAGTATTGGTGATCCGGAGGACGCCGCTGGGACGCCCTCCTGGACGCTAGACCACTGGTCTAATTGGCCTCAGGCCGTCGGGTGGTCAAAGGGCCCCAGCGGCGGTCGTGGGGGCTCCTCGGCCCGCGCCCGTGGCCCAGGGGCCGCGCCGCCCATCCGAAAGAAGAAGCCGCCGCCGGGCGCGCCCGCGCTCATCCCGCCCAAGATCCGCGAGACGACGAGTCGTTTGATCAGCGGCGCCAGGGGCCTGCGGGTCAACGGGAAGATCAAGAAGAACCCCGTGAGGTCGGTGAGCACGCCCGGCGTGATGAGCAGCACCCCGCCGATGAGCACCATGAGCCCCTCCACGAGCCGATCCGCCGGGGGCAGACCCTGGCTGGCCTCGGCGGCGAGCTGTCGCAGCACGGTGAGGCCCTCCCGCTTGGCGAGGGTCGCGCCGACGAGGCCGGTCACCAAGATGAGCCCCACCGTCTCCCAGGCGCCCATGACCCCGGCGAGCTTGAGCAGGAGGATCATCTCCACGGCGGGGATGAGGGTGAACAGCAGAAAGAGCTTCCACATCGTTTAGGCTCCTCTCATCGGCGTCGCGGCGCTCAGGGCCTTGGCCTCACGCCACAAGGCGTCGAGGGCCTCAGGGCCGAGGGTCTGCAAGGGCGCGCCCCGGGCCTCGGCGAGGGCCTCCATCAGCCGGAATCGGCCCTCAAACTTTGCGGAGGCGCCGCGCAGGGCGTCCTCAGGGGAGAGCCCCAGGGCCCGGCCCAGGTTCGCGAGCGCCAACAAGGCGTCGCCGTACTCATCCACGATCTCCGAGGGGTCACCACCGGCCAGGGCCTCGTCGAGCTCCCGAAGCTCCTCGTCCACCTTCTCGCGCACGCCGCTGGCGTCGGGCCAGTCAAAGCCCACCCGGGCGGCCTTCTCGCCGACCCGATGCGCCCGAATCAGCGCGGGCAAGGCGCTCGGGACCCCGTCCAAAGCGGAGCTCCCCGCCGGGCGCTCCATGGCTTTGCGGGCCTCCCAGGCCGAGACCGAGCCCGCGTCCGCCTCGACATGGCCCGGCACAAAGACGTGGGGGTGGCGCCGCACCATCTTGTCGTGGATGCCCCGCGCGACGTCCTGAAGGGAGAATCGCCCCGCCTCCTGCGCCATCTGGGCGATCAGCACGATCTGAAACAGCAGATCACCAAGCTCGGCCTGCAGGGCGTTTGGATCCCCGCCGTCGATGGCCTCGATGACCTCGTAGGCCTCCTCCAGCAGATAGGGGCGCATCGTGGCCGGGGTCTGGGCGCGGTCCCAGGGGCAGCCGCCCGGGCCGCGTAGGGTGGCGACGAGGCTCACCAGGTCGTCAAGCGCGCTCATCCGGGCTCCGTCTGGGTTAGGATACGGGGTCGGGGCCCCCAGCGCGGGGGCCGACTCACTCGGAGCGGGCGCGTGGCGGAGCCTGGGCAGTTCGGCAAGTACCACCTCCTTGAGAAGATCGCTACGGGCGGCATGGCCGAGGTGTTTCGTGCCCGGTCGTATGGCATGGCGGGGTTCGAGAAGATCCTCGTCATCAAGCGCATCTTGCCGGAGCTGGGCAAGAACCCCGAGTTTGTCGACCTGTTCGTCGATGAGGCGCGCATCGCGGTGTCCCTCATCCACGTCAACATCGTCCAGGTCTTTGAGCTGGGAGAGGTCGAGGGCGCCTACTACATGGCCATGGAGTACGTTCATGGCCTCGACCTCGCGCGGCTGGTGAGCCGGGCGCGTAAGATCGGCCCGTTCCCGGTGCACCTCGCCTGCTTCATCATCGCCGAGTGCCTCAAGGCCTTGCAGTTTGCGCACGAGCGCACCGATGACGATGGCAACCCGCTCAACATTGTGCACTGCGACATCTCGCCCCAGAACGTGCTCATCAGCTTCGCGGGCGAGGTGAAGATCACCGACTTCGGCATCTCCCGGGCCTCGTTCCAGGCCGAGGGCCAGCAGGAGGTGATCCGGGGCAAGTACGCGTACATGTCGCCGGAGCAGGTGGAGGGCAAACCCTTAGACGGTCGCTCAGATCTGTTCGCGCTGGGCATCGTGCTCTATGAGCTGCTCACCGGGCGGCGGCTGTTCAAGGGCAAGAACCGCGACGAGACCTTGGGCCGGGTCAAACGCGCCGAGGTGCCGTCCCCGCGCACGTTCCGCCCTGAGCTCTCCGAGGCGATGGAGGACTTCCTCCTCAAGTCTCTGGCCCGGCACCCCGAGCACCGCTTCCGCGACGCGGGCAGCATGTTGGAGGCCCTGGGTCAGGTCGTCGTCGGCGGGGGCCTGCGCGCCAGCAACAACGACGTGGCCGAGTACCTCAAGGAGGTCATCGACGCCGCGAACGCCGTCAAGGAGGGCGAAGGCCCCGCCTCGTCTCCAGCCTCGGCTACATCAACAGCGACGGCGGGCGCCCCGGCGCGATCCGTGCCGCCGTCCGCGGTGGTCGTGCTCTCCATCGAGGCCACCCCGCCGCCCCGCGGCATCGCCGCGCCCCGGGTGACGCTCGCGCAGCTCGGGCAGGAGTGGGCGAACTTCGTTCAAGAGCAAGGCGGTGAGCTCTGGGAGCAAGGTGAGGCGTCGATGCTCGTGGTCTGGGTCGCCAAGGGAGGCCTCCGCGACTCCGTGGCCCGGGCCGTTCGGGTCGCCCAGACCTTACAGCAGCTCACCACCCGCGCCGGGTACCGCCTCTCGGCGGGCATCGCCCCAGGGGTCGCCCGCGTCCAGCCCGACACCCGCCGCCCCGCCGAGGGCTGGGAGCTCGCTGGGCCGTTCTACCTCGCCCGCTGGATGATGAACCTCAGCGCGCACCGAGGCCGGGTGATCCTCACAGAGGTCGCCAAACGCCAGCTCACCCGGGGCGTGCAGCTCATCGGGCGCATCCCGATTCAGGGCAGCCGGTCGATCAACCTGTATGAGCTGGGGTGAGGGGGCGCGGGTTCGCCCGCCCTCGTTCACCAAACCCCAAACAGCTTCGTCGCCGTGGTGAGGATCACCACGATCAACGTCGCCCGCAGCGCCCGGGGACCGACGCGTAGGGTGATCAGCCCGCCGATCCAGCCGCCGAGGGCCGAGCTGAGCCCCAAGGTGAGCCCTTCAGGCCAACGCACGAGCCCCGCGGGCAAGAACACGAGCAGGGCGGGGAGGGTGAGCAAGGTGACCAGCAGGGACTTGAGGGCGTTCGCGCGCTTGAGATCGAGGCCGGAGAGCATCACCATCCCGCCCATCAAGAAGATGCCCACGCCCGCCTGCAAGAACCCGCCGTAGACGCCCATGCCGAAGAAGGCGAGGGCCTGGGGGAGACGGCCGACGGACGCGGCCTCGGGGCGCTCGCGCAGCCAGCGCTCGGGGCCGAGCATCATCAAGGCCAACATGAGCAGCATCGCGACGCCGATCACCACCCGCACGACGGCCTCGTCGAGGGTGATCGAGAGCTGGGCGCCGAGGAGCGAGCCGAGGAGCGTCGGCGTGAGGGTGGTCCAGGCGAAGCCGCTGGGGAGGGAGCCGGCGCTCTGAAACGTCAATGAGGCCGAGCCCGCCTGGAGCAGCACGCCGAGGCGATTCGTGGCGTTCGCCTCCGCGAGGGGCAGCCCCAGCGCCATCAGCGCGGGCAGGGTGATGAAGCTGCCGCCCCCGGCCACGGTGTTGATCGCCGCCGAGAGCACACCCACCAGCGCCAGGGCGCCCAGATGAACGGGGTCGAGGTCCACGACGGCTCCGAGGGGGCGGAGCCTCTATCACGCGCGGCGCGACCGGGACCGCCGCGCGGTGAGGATCAGCCCCGCTGTGAGGAGCCAGAGGCCGCCGCCTGGCGCCGTGGCGCAGCCTTTGCCGCCGTCATCGACCTGCTCGCCGGTGTCCATCGGGGCCTCGCCGTTGGACGCCGGATCGTTGGGATCGCTGCCGTTGAGGATCTCCTGGTGATCGGTGACGCCGTCCCCGTCGCTGTCGGGGTTCAGGGGATCGGTGCTGTACACGCCGACCTCGTCGGGGTCGTCGAGGCCGTCGCCGTCTGTGTCGGGGTTGTTCGGGTCTGTGCCGAGGTATAGCTCGTCGCCGTCGTTGAGGCCGTCGCCGTCGGAGTCAGGGCTCAGGGGATCTGTGTTGGAGGTGTTGAGCTCTAGGCCATCGTCTAAGGCGTCGCCGTCTGTGTCGGCGTCGTTGGGGTCTGTGCCGAGGTCTAGCTCGTCGCTGTCGTTGAGTCCGTCGCCGTCGGAGTCCGCAGAGAGCGGGTCGGTGTCCAGAGTGTTGAACTCTAAGCCATCGTCTAAGGCGTCGCCGTCTGTGTCGGCGTCGTTGGGGTCTGTGCCGATGTCCAGCTCGTCGCCGTCGCTGAGTCCGTCGCCGTCGGAGTCGGGGCTCAGGGGGTCTGTGTTGGACGTGTTGAGCTCTAAGCCATCGTCTAAGGCGTCGTCGTCTGTGTCGGCGTCGTTGGGGTCCGTGCCAAAGTCCAGCTCGTCGCCGTCGTTGAGGCTGTCGTCGTCTGTGTCGGCGTCGTTGGGGTCTGTGCCGAGGTCCAGCTCTTCGCCGTCGTTGAGGCCGTCTTCGTCGGAGTCCGCGGAGAGCGGGTCGGTGTCGAGGGTGTTGAACTCGACGCCGTCGTCAAGGGCGTCGTCGTCGGAGTCGGCGTCGTTGGGGTCGGGGCCGAGGTCCAGCTCGTCGCCGTCGTTGAGGCCGTC
>JBEAVX010000307.1:0-5105 GCA_041160755.1 Pseudomonadota bacterium | reverse complement strand
CGAGCGACCTCTTGGAGCGCCAGCGCTTCAAGCTGAAGATGGGCGAGAACATCTGGGGCATTCCGGGCGTCGCGCTGGCGCATGGTTACCAGTCCACCATCGCTTGGATCGCCGATCTCATCGGGCAGGTGCTTCTGGAGGCGAAGGAGGACGTGCCGCCCGCGAAGATGACCGGCCTCGTCCTGGTGGATGAGATCGATCTGTACATCCACCCCGCGCTGCAGGTCTCGCTCATACGAGGGCTGAAGCGGGCTTTCCCGCTGATTCAGTTCATCGTGACGACACACTCTCCCCTCGTGCTCGCGGCCCTGCGGCCTGATGAGGATGAGATCGTGTGTCTTGAGGCGCATCCGGAGACGGGCGATGTGCAGCGAAAAGACATGCGGGGCGGCGGCGAGCATGAGCCTGACGCCCGGGTGATGACCACCGCCGGGATCTACCAATATTATTTCGGCCTTGGGCGGGTGTTTGGAGGGCCTGAAGGCGAGATGCTCGCGGACTATGTCTCCATCGCCAGCAACCCTTGGCGGAGTGACTCGGCAGACCAGCGAATGAGGACGCTTGAGCGAGCGCTTCGCGACGAGGGGGTCGCGCTGCCCATCGAGCCGAGGGAGCGAGCGACGAGAGGCGAGGCCACGCGATGATTCGTGTCGCCCGAGGAGCGGAACCGTCGGCGCTCGCGCGCAGTCGGGTGGCTCGTCTGTCGAAGGCGCTGCTTGTGAGAGAGGCAAACGGCGGCGCCTTGCCGAAGGACTTCTCGTTCACTGGATATGAGGACGCTCGTGAGCTGCTGTGGGAGGCGCAGCGCAGGAAATGCGCCTTCTGTGAGATCCCAGTAGGTATTATGGGATACCCACGCGAGCACTTTCGGCCAAAGGATGGCGCGGCGCGTGATCCCGAGGCAACCCCCTGTGACCCTGTAGGGCGTTGGGATTCGGACGTGTATTGGTGGCTCGCGTGGACCTGGGAGAATCTGCTCCTCGCGTGCCCGGGATGCAACACCGTGAAGGCCAACTATTTTCCGGTGCGCGGTCGCGCGCTCGCGCCGATGGAGTTTGATCTCTCCCGCGAGGAGCCGCTCCTGATTGATCCCTGTCGTGATGATCCGCTCGACCACATCGTCTGGGCTCCCAAGAATCCAGGTGCCGCTCCAGAGGACTGGGAGTGGAAGCCCGAGAGCGTGAACAGCGCCCGGGGAGCCATAACCATCCAGGCGCTTCGCATCGACCGGCGCGAGATCATCGTCCATGTCTCGGATGATCTATGGCGTAACGTCGTTCGTCCGGTGCTTCATGAGGAGCGTCGTGTCCGTGGTGGCGAGGTAAGCGCGCAAGAAGCGTGGCATGGGCTCTTAGACGAGCTGCTGTTTGATGGCGCCCCCTACGCCGCCGCGCGCTGGAGCGCGTTGACCTACCTTCAGTCCCGCTCTGGCTCACCTCTGGCCTCGCTCCCGCCGCCGCCACGACCGGGTCGCCACGACCCCCCAACGCTCCCCGAGGGCCTGCCGCCCGCGCCAGCGGGGATCCCCGAGGCCGCGTGGTGGCGCCTGCTCGCGGGAGAGGCGCTGATTGAGGCCGTGGTGATGATTCTGCGCGCCACGCCGATGACCGCCGAGACGCTTGGTGACCTCCTTCGCTCACCGCCGTCGCGGTGCCGCTGGTCAGTTGAGAGGTTGAGCGATCAACTCGACACGCTGGGGCGCGCAGGTCGCGTCATCCGGCGACCCGACGGCGCCTTCGCGACGCCCTAAGGCGCCTCACCGACACCGCCGCCTCCCCGCCGGATCCCCGTCACACACCTGCTCGCCCTCGGCCCAGAGGTAACGATTCGTGTCTTGGGGGTGGGGCTGGGCGTCGGCGGGCAGGCCCTCCCGAACCAGCGATAGGGCGCCGTCCTGCACGACGTAGTGGCGCCAGGGCTCCTCCGAGCGGTCCTCGCCGTCGGCGGCTTGGCAGGGGCGCTCCTCGCCGAGGTGGCAGGGGGTGAGGAGCGCGATCCCGGCGTCGGTGAAGTGGGGGACGACGGGGCCGAAGGGGTAGAGGTCGAGCTCGGGGAGGACCCGCTCACCTTGGCCGAGCTCTGGGGTCCAGCGGAAGGCGTCGAGGCCGGGGTGGCCCTCGCCGTGGGACTCGACGATCGCGACGCCGTCTCGGAACTGCAGGCCATGAAGCTCCAAGAAGCTGCCTTGTATGCAGGCCTTGGGCTCGGTGAACGCCTCGGTCATGACGTTGACCACCCGGCAGGCCTCGGCGAGCACGTCTTCAGTCTGGGCGGCGTAGACGAGCTGCGCGTCGAGCTGGTGGAGGTAGAGGTGCTCCTCGTCGATCCAGGCGCCCAGCGTCAGCGGCAGCTCGTCGGTGTCGCCGCCGAGGAGGCGCTCCAGGGGGATCATGCCGTGGTCCCCTTGGCCGTCGAGGGGGCCCCAGAGCACGCTCTTGCCGGAGAGCCTCGCCCAACGCTCGCCGCTGGGGGACAAGACGCCCGGCGGGGCGGTGAGCAGGCGCTCGCCGCTGGGGCTCCAACCCACGAAGGCGGGCGCTCCACCGGCCTCCTCGGCGGGGGCGTGATGACGGCAGGCGGGGGAGAAGAGGACGAGCAGGAAGGGGAGCATCGCCGAAGTGTACACCCCGACGGCGCCTTCACCCCGCCCCGCGCCCGGCCGGGTGTATGCTGGGCCCGATGCGCCCCCACCCGAAGCTCCGCCGCGACGCGCTGATGTACCTGAGCCGCGCGCTCAACCGCTCCCTGGCGCCGCCAGACTGGGTGAGCGTGAACCTCACCCTGCAGTGCAACCTCAAGTGTGTGATGTGCACGACCTGCTACGACGTGCCCGACGAGCTGAGCCTCGCCGAGATCAAGGGCATTCTGGACCAGGTGGCGCTGTGGGGCGTGCGCATCTTTAATCCGCTGGGCGGTGAGCCGTTTATGCGCGGCGATCTGGAGGAGATCCTCGGCTACGCCATCCAGAAGGACTTCGCGATCACGCTCACCACGAACGGCACGCTCATCAACCGCCGCCGGGCGGAGATGCTCGCGACCTTGCCCCCTTCAGCCCTGCACCTCAACGTGAGCATCGACGGACCCGAGGCCGTGCACGACCGGGTTCGTGGCGAGGGCATGTTCCGCCGGGCGATGTTGGGGGTGGAGCGCCTGCGCGCCGCGGACGAGGCCGCCGGGAACGACCGCCGCAAGATCCTGGCGAACGCCATCCTGCACAGACAGAACGTGCGGGCCTTCCCCGCGCTCCTCGATGACCTGGCCGCGCGTGGCTTTGACGGCGTGCAGGTGCTCAACCTATTCCGCACGGGTGAGCAGATCCCTGAAGAGAGCGCCGGGCTGTGGTTCACCCCCGAGCACCTCCCGGCCTTAGAAGAGACGGTGGCCGAGCTGCGCGCGCGACGCCAGACACAGACCGACGCCGGGTTTCGTATCCTGAACGATCCCGAGGAGCTGGCGCTCATCCCCGGCTACTACCGCGACGGCGTCAAACCTCTGGACGCGCCCTGCTGGGCGGGCTGGAAAGAGCTGTACATCAACTCAGACGGCAAGGCCATCATGTGTGACGGCCAGCTCGACTTCTTGAACGGAGAGATCGGCGACGTGCGGCGACAGACCCTACGACAGATCTGGGACAGCCCGGCGCTCAAGGCCCGGCGAGAGGTGGTCAAACGCTGCACGACGCCCTGTGTGCAGAGCTGCTACCTGCGCCGAGACTCGGACTCCGCCCGGGCCTTGGGCCGCGTGGCCTGGAGCCTCGTGACGGACGAGGTCAAACGCCAGCTCCAGCGCCTTCGTCCGGGCCGAGGCCAGCGCATCGACGGCGGCGTGTTGACCTTGGAGCTCTCGGACGTGGCCCCTTGGCCCGCCCCGCTGGATCCGGCGAGCCGCGCCCGGTTTGACCAGTTTGTCGCCGCTTGCCCGGCGCCGATCACCGACTGTTTTGAGGAGCCGACCCGCTGGGGAGAGTACCGAGACCTGGGCTACCTCAACTTTGGCCGGGGCTTCATGGGCTTTGAGGTGCTGCGCTCTGTGCTGGAGGACCTGCGCGCCGCGCGGCTGACCTTCCCGACGCTGCGCCTCTCGTGGCGCGGCGAGCCGCTCACCCACCCCGAGATCGAGCCGATCCTGCGGTTTGTGCTCCATGAGATCCGCGAGCACGGCACCTTTGAGCGTGTTGAGCTCACGACCGATGGCCGTCTGCTCAGCCCGAACCTCATCCAGATCATCGCCGAGCACGGGGAGATCCCCCAGCGGGTCATCCTGCACGGGGACGGCTTCGCGCCCTATGACGACGCCGTGGAGCGCAACGTGCAGCGGCTCCTCGACGCCCGCGGCCAGGCGACGGAGGTGGTCGTGAGCTGGTTTGTGTCGGAAGAGCTAGACCCCTACGCCCTGATTGAGCCTTGGCGCCCGAAGCTGCGCGCGCCCTGGCTCGCCTTGGGGCGCCCCAAACCGCGAGGAGATGGTCTCTGGCTGCGCCGCACAGACCCAAAGGGCGCCGCCGCCACGGCCCAAGCCCGCGCTCGACTGGTGGAGCTGGGTCAAGTCCTCGGCGTCGAGGCCGAGCCCGGCGATGAGCCTCTGCCGCCGCGCTGCCCAGGCCCCTTCGCGACGCCGACGATCTCTTGGGAGGGCAAGATCACCCTCTGCCCGTCCGACACCACGCTCCAGAACCGTGTGGGTGAGGTGACCACGGATCGGCTCTCCCGGCTGTGGACGCAGGATGGGGCGTTGGAGCGGCTCCGCCAAGACGTTCGGGGCCGGGGCACGCCGGATCGGCCCTTGTGCCAGGGCTGTCTGTTTGTGGGGTCGCCGAACTACGAGCCCACCCGCGTAAGCTGAGGCCCTCACCGCTCCCAGCGCGCGCCGCGCAGCACCCAGACGCCGCGCTCTCGGCCGAGCTCACCCACGCAGCGCACCACACGCTCCTCGGCGTGGGCGGCGAGGGCGGCGCGGTAGTCCTCGGCGCCGAGGCTGAGGTGGAGAAAGCGGGGGCCGCCGTCGAGCTGGGCGTGGAGCACGACCTCGCCGCCTTGGGAGGGGTCGAGGCTGTTGAGCTTCACCACGGGGCCCTCGACCTCGGCGCCGCGTTGGGGTTGGCTCAC
>JBEAVX010000272.1:0-4741 GCA_041160755.1 Pseudomonadota bacterium | reverse complement strand
GGGCTCACCTTCTCTTTGATCGCGCCGAGCGCCATCTTCGCCGAGACGAGGGTGAACCAGATGTACATGTCACGTTTGTAATCGACGCGGCTGAACAGGCCCTTGAGCATCCACTTGCTGTTCACGAACTGTTTGTTCATGCGGTACAGCTCCCAGGCGATCTCATCCTTGGTGAGATAGTCCGAGTTGAGCACCGGGGAGAGCCAGTCGAAGTTGTCGAAGTCGTCTTCAGTGATGTGACCGTTACGAATGGCCTCGTCATAGATCGGCGTGCCGGGCACCGGGGTGATCGGGTGGAACGCCGGGAAGTCTACGTCGAGGCGCTTGGCCAGGTCCACCTGGAGCTTGAGGGTGTCCATGGACTCGTTCTTGACGCCGACGATGAACGTCGCCTGAATGAAGACCTCGGGGTAATGCTCCTTCATGATGCGGATGGCCTCTTCAGCCACGCCGCCCGCATAAAAGCGTTTGTCGAGATCCTTGAGGTTGGCGTCTTCAGCGCGCTCGACACCGATGAGGATGTGGCTCATCCCGGCGCGAATCTGGGCCTCTAAGATGCCTTTTTTGTGATCGCGCACCACACAGTCGGCGCGCATAAAACACATCCACTTCGTCTTCATGCCCGAGCGGATCATCTCTTCGCTGAACTGTAGGTTAAACCGGGGGTCGATGTTCCAGCTCTCGTCCACCCACACATAGGCCCGTTTGCCGTAGCGGTAGTACAGCTCGGAGACCTCGGCCATCATGCGGTTGACGGACTTGCTCCGCCAGCGCGGGCTGAGCTTGGTGTTGCCTTGGGCGTCGGTGGTGCGATCGGCCATCGTCGTCCACCAGGCGCAGAAGCTGCACTTGGAGGTGCAGCCCCGGCTGTGGTGCAAGGTGCTGCCGCCGGGCGAGAACAGATAGCGCGAGGTGCCGTAGAGGTGCATCGGCATCATGTCGTAGGCGGGCATCGGCAAGGTGTCCAAGTCTTGCACGAGCTTGCGGTGCTTCGTCTTGACGATCTGGCCCTCGCGGCCAAAGGCGAGGCCGGGGATGTCGTCCCAGGCGGGCTGGGCGGACTCGGCGCCGCGCAGGATGTCGCGGAAGGTCTCTTCGCCTTCACCGACGCAGATGAGGTCGATGTCGGGGTTGTTCGCGTAGCGGTGGGCGAGGTTCGTGAAGTGCCCTCCCCCGGCCACGGTCAGGGCCTCGGGCGCGGCCTGCCGCGCGAGGCGGAAGAAACGCAGGGCCTCGCTGGCGTAGAGCGCGTGGTTCTCGCCGCTGCCGATGACGTGGGGGGCGAAGTCTTTGACCTGGTCATACAGGCTGCGCCAGCCCGTGTGGGTCGGCATACAGTCGATGACCTTGACCTCGTGCCCCTCCGCCCGGGCCACCGCCGCCAAAGCGGGCAGGGCTTGCTGGAGCAAGAAGTTGTCGCCCTCGGAGGTGTAGGGCCAGTAGCAGCGGGGGGGTTGCACGAGGAGTACACGCATACCCCCAAGCCTACACGATGCCTGGGTGATCTGCCACAGGTCGGGGCCAGCTCGCCGAAGAACCCGCCGCTCAGCGACCCGACAGGGCGACGAGGCCGAGGCCGATGACCGCCACGACGGCGAGCCCCTTGAGCAAGGCGCGCAGGCGCTCGGGCTCCCAACGACGGGCGACGATCCAGCCGCCGACGCCCCCGGCGCACAGCCCCAAGGCCATCGCCAGGACCGGCGTGGTCGCGCCCAAGCCGCCGGGCCCCGCGTTGGGGCCCAGGGCCCAGGAGACCAAGAAGGCGAAGATGCCCATACAGCCCGCGCTCTGCATCACGACCAGGGCGCTCAGCGCGTCATCTCTCATCGGGGTGGCCTCCGAGGCTCAGGGGACGAGGAGCAGGCAGATCACGACGAGGGCGGCCGCCGCGAGGAAGTTCAGGGCGAGGCCCCGGCGCACCATGAACGCCATCGGCACGCGCCCGGTGCCGAAGACGACGGCGTTTGGGGCCGTGGCCACGGGCAGCATAAACGCGCACGACGCCGAGAGCGCGGCGGGGACCATCAGCACCAGGGGATCGAGGCCCGCGGCGATGGCGGCGGCGTAGGTGATCGGCATCAACAAGGTCGCCGTCGCCGTGTTGCTCGTGACCTCCGTGAGGAAGGTCACGCCCAGGCACAAGGCCGCGATGGGCACCACGGCGGGGTAGCTCGCGAGCGGGCTCAACAGCGCGCCCAAGCTCGCCGAGAGCCCCGTCTTCACGAAGGCGTCGGCGATGGCGATGCCGCCGCCGAACAACAGCAGCAGCCCCCACGGGATCCGCTCCGCCGAGTCCCAGTCGAGGATCGGCCCGCCCTCGCCGTCGGGCACAAAAAACATCAGCCCCACCGCCGCCAGGGCCACCGTCGCGTCGCTCACCCCCGGCAGCCCCAGGAGCCCGGCCCAGCCGCCATCGGGCGTGCTCCGGGTGATCCAGGCCAAGGCCGTGAGCACAAACAGCGCCAAGACCCGCCGCTCTTTGGGCGCCCAGGGCCCAAGCTGGGGCAGTCGCAGCGGCGCGCCCTCACGCAGCCCCCAGGTCAACACCACGGCCGCCAGGGGCAACAGCACGAGCACGGAGGGCACCCCCCAGCGCATCCACTGCACGAAGCTCACCGTCTGCCCGGTCATCTCCTCGTAGAGGCCCATCAGCACGAGGTTCGGCGGCGTGCCGATGGGCGTGCCCAGCCCGCCGATGCTCGACGCCCAGGCCACCCCCAAGAACAAGGGCGCCTCCAGGTTGGCGCGGTCGTCCTCGGCGCCCTCCGCCACGGCCAGCGCCACGGGCAAGAGCATCAAGGTCGTCGCCGTGTTGCTCATCCACATCGAGAGCAGCCCCGCCGTCGCGACGAACCCCACCACCACCCGCCGCCGCGACTGTGCGCCGATGAGCCGCAGCATGCCCAAGGCCAAGCGACGGTGCGCGCCGTTACGCTCCAGGGCTGTGGAGAGCATAAACCCGCCCAACAGCAGCAAGATCAGGTCGTGGCCATACGCCCCGGCGATGTCTTTGGCCGTGAGCACCCCCGCCATCGGCAGCAGCGCGAACGGCAACATCGACGTGGCCGGGATCGGCAGGGCCTCGGTGACCCAGTACGCCGCGCACAAGGCCGTGATCGCCGCCGTGGCGCAGGCGTCCACGGGCAGCCCGGCGCCCCAGGCGAGGCCACCCACCAGCGCGGCGAAGACGAAGCCCAAGGCGAGGAGCCCCGGGCGATGAGAGGACGTGGTCGTGGACATCGTCGGGGAGTGTAGCAGCTGGGGCGAGCGCGCGATGGATTGCCGCGCCGCGCGCCTCACGGTAGCCTGAGCGTATCGCCTGGAGCTTCATTTGCGCGTCTCTCCGATCCCCCTCTTCGCCGCGCTCACGCTGTCGGGGTGCCTCACCAGCCCCGCCGAGTACAAGGAGCTCCTGGCCGCCGCCAAAGATCACGACGGCGACGGCTTCGTCAACGTGGAGTACGACGGCGATGACTGCGACGACGATCGGGCCGACGTCTACCCCGGCGCGGAGGAGGTCTGCGATGGCGCAGACAACAACTGCGACGGCGCGACCGACGAGGGCTTCGACACCGCCTGGTATGAGGATCACGACGAGGACGGCCACGCCGCCGCTGCGCCGGTCCAGGCCTGCGAGGCGCCGTCCCCCCAGGCCAACCACACGCCGGGCCTCGACTGCGACGACCTCGACGCGAGCGTCTCCCCCGACGCGGTGGAGGTCTGCGACGGCCAAGACAACAACTGCGACGGACGTGTAGACGAACAAGAGGCCATCGACGCGGGCCTGTGGTACCGCGACGAGGACGGCGACGGCTTCGGCCAAGACGAGGCGCCGATCCGGTCCTGCGGGGCGCTCTCGGGCACCGTCGCCGAGGCGGGGGACTGCGATGACAACGACGCCGCGGTGAGCCCCGGGGCGACGGAGGTCTGCGACGACGGCCTCGACAACAACTGCGACGGCGGCGCGAGCCCCTGCGCCTTCTCCGGCGACTACGACCTCAACGACGCCGACGTGATCTTCACCGGCGAGGAGGGGGACGAGGCCGGCTGGGCGATGTGCGGCGGTGACCTCAACCACGACGGCGCCGACGACCTCGCCATCGGCGCGCCCGGCGCGGCCATGGTCTACGTCGTCTACGGCCCCTTGACGCCCGGCGAGCACAAGCTCAGCGACGCCGACCTCCGCATCAGCGGGACGAGCGGGAGCGAGCTGGGCTACGCGCTGTTGTGCACCGACCTCAACGATGATGGTGGGGTGGATCTCGCCGTGGGGGCGCCGGGGGAGTCGAAGGTGACGTTGTGGTTTGGGCCGTTGGGGACCGGGAGCAAGACCGATGCAAGCGTAGATGTCACTTACGCAACCGGGGGCTCCACATCGCGCTTTGGGCATAGCCTAGCGGGCGCCGCGGACGAGAACGGGGACGGGTATGCCGAGCTGATGATCGGCATGCCGGGCTACGGAAGCGATGATTGGGGAGCCGTGTATGCCTACAAGGGTCCGCTGACAAGCAGCTCGGCGCGCACCTATGCTGATGATGGTTCTACCAAGGGCCTCGCTGCAGGATCGTCCGTCACCGCGTTCCCCGACATCACTGGCGATGGGCGCGATGAGTGGGTCGTTTCGACCGCTGGCACCTCAGGATTGGGCGAGGTTCACATCGTCCCTGGGCCACTACAAAGCGGAGTTGATCTAAATGCCCAAAGCCTGGCGACCCTCTCCGGTGACGCGAGAGGCATCGGC
>JBEAVX010000082.1:0-14686 GCA_041160755.1 Pseudomonadota bacterium | reverse complement strand
CCTGGGGGAACAGCGCGCCCAAGGCCACGCCGCCGACGATGCTCAGGCCCACCCAGAGGGAGAGATATCGCCCGAAGAGGCCCAGCGGGTTGGGCTCGGCGTTGGGATCAGACATCCAGGGCCTCGACGGCGACCAGCTCACCGACCACCTCGGCCGCGAGGCCCAAGGTGCCGCTCACCGTGCCGAACTTCTCGATGTTGCGTTGCAGCAGGGCCAGACGACGGGGCGGCTCGTCGGTGACCAGCTCTAGACGGTAGGTGAAGCGGGTGAAGCGCGGCGGGCTGTCTTGGCGCTCGGCCTGCACCGTCACCCGGGCCGCCCGATACACGAAGGGCAGCGTGGTCGAGAAGCGCTCGACGTTCTTGAGCACGCAGGCCGCCAAGGCGCCGCAGAGCAGCTCCGCCGGGCCGGGGCGCACGAGGTCGCGCTGGGCGCCGGCGTCGATGGCCAAGGACACGCCGAACAGGTCGAGGTGGGCGTCACCGCCGGGCTGGCTTGTGCCGACGACGGAGTAGACCGGGGTCGTCTCGCTCACAAGGCCCCCACGAGCGTCTTGAGCTGGGCGAGGGCCTCGGGGGCGACGCAGTAGCAGCGCCGGGGGCCGTCCACCTCGCCCTTGATCAGCCCGGCGTCACGGAGCTGGGTGAGGTGCTGGCTCACCGTGGAGGCCGCCACGGGGAGCTGCTCGGCGATCTCCCCGGCGAAACACGCCCGCTGGGCCATCAGGAACCGCAGGATGTAGACGCGGTGGGGGTGCGCCAGGGCCTTACACAAGGCCGCGAGGCGCTCATCGTCCTCGGGCTGGGCGGTGAAGGCCGCCGGGGCCCCGGAGCAGCACGCGGCCGCGCCTTGGTTCACAGGAGCTTGGGTCGGCTCATTCATGCGCACCTCGTTTATTCGTAATACGACGAATAACGAACAAGGCGACGCGGGGCAAGCTGCGGTGGATCAGCGGACTAGGCGATGGGCGCCGTCAGCGGATCTGGCCGACCACGGCGATCTTGGGCTTCAGGAGCATCACGGCGGCCAAGGTGATGACGGCGCCGAGAAGGCCCCACACGACGCCGAGCACGGGCACGGCCCAGCTCAGGTCGTAGTTGTAGAGCACGATCGACACCTCGCCGCTGTAGGCCCGGAGCCCAGCGACCAAAGCGACGGCCACGGGCCAGAGCCACCAGCGGTCGGCGGCGTTGGACAACGACCAACCTTGGCCCAAGCCCACCAAGAGCCCGACGAAGCCGAGGCCCAAGGCGGTGAAGGTGCCGCTCAGCGCGGCGTCGATCAGCGCGCCGTGGCCACGCAGGGGCAACATCGGCGCCACGGCGTTCAGCGCGAGGCCCGCGCCGTAGAGCAGGCCCGCGCCCAGAAACCCGAAGGTCACCCAGCCCGCGTAGCCCAGCCCCGGCAGCCGAGGCCGCAGGATCACCACCTGGAGCACGGCGAGGATCGTGGCCATCATCAGGCTCAGCCCGCCGTAGAGCACGCTGTTCACGATGTAGTAGATCGCCATGTCGAGGTTCAGGGCGCCGAGCGCCATCCCGAAACCAAACCCGACGGCGGCGTGAATGACGGCGACCGTGCCCGAGGCCAAGAGCCACGCGACGGCGATGAAGACGAGTGAGCTGCGGTTCATGGCGACAGTCTGCCCCAGGCGGACCTTTGGCACAAGCCGATCCCAAGAAACCCCGGGCGCGCTGTGGCATCCTGGCCGCACCCCACCCCACGAGGTCCCCGATGCTCACCGTTCTCCTCACGCTCGCCGCCTGCGGCAAAGGCAGCGACGTCTACGACATGGCGACCTGGCAGAGCCCCCTCGCCAGCGAGTTCGACGGTGACCCCGACGTGGCCCAAGGCGAAGAGCTCTACTACACAGAGCAGTGGACCGACACGAGCCCCTACGCGCTCACCTGCTTCTCTTGCCACAGCAACAGCCCCGACGACACGCTCACCGTCGACGCCGACGAGTACAACCGCCCGGCGCACACGGTCTGGAACGCGGGCCTGCGCGGCTCCTGGAAAGGCGGCCAGAAGTGGGACCTGGAGGAGAGCAACATCCTCGGCGCCTTCGGCGGTGAGGTCTGCGTGACCGCCTATTACCCCGAGGGCTCGGACATGACCCCGGAGCAGGCCGCGCACCTGGAGGCCTACCTCAAGACGCTCACCGACGCCGACGCCGGCGACGACCCTCGCGCCGAGCCGCTCGACTTCTCGTTCACCCAGTGGCCCACCCAAGAAGACTTCTTCGCGGCGATCTCCGACGGCGCGGGCGGCTGGCTCAGCGGCGCGGACGTCGGTGACCCCGTCGCCGGAGAGGCCCTCGCCGACCGCCACTGCGGCGCCTGCCACACCCCCGAGGGCGAGTCGGCGCCGGTCTTCTACACGGCCTTGAGCCTGCCCGTCGAGGACACCGTGCAGCGCATCCGCAAGGCGAAGATCGACGACGAGAACACGCCCCCCAACGATCGGATGCCTCGGGTGCCCCACGATCGCCTCAGCGACGAGGAGCTCTACGACCTCTTGGCGTTCATCACGACCGCTGAAGAGTAAGCCGCCGCTCGCCGCGCCCCGCCGCCGCTGAGGGGCGGCGCCCACGGTTGGCGCCGGCACAAGATACAGTGAGGGGCCGCGACAGTCGCGGACCCCGGCCAGCCAGGCCAGCACGGTGAAGGGCATGACGCCGCCGCTCTACCTCTCCCGCCCCGCGCTGCGGGTGCCGCCGACGATCCTCAGCAACGACGACGTGAAGGCCCGGGTCGCCGCGCACTTCACCGGGGACGACGCCCAGTGGCCCCTCATCGAGCTGGGCATGGAGCTGATCTTCGGCGCGAGCCAGAGCGCCCTGCGCCACAAAGAGGACGACGCTGAGGCCCGCCACGCCGAGCGCGCGGCGGCGGTGGCCTGGGACTGCTTAGAGACCCACGGCTTAGACCCTGAAGACCTCGACCTCGTGCTCTACGCGGGCATCGGCCGGGACTACCTGGAGCCCGCGACGGCGATGGAGGTCGCGGCGCGGCTGGGCGTCGAGCGGGTGCAAGGCATGGACGTCGTGAGCGCCTGCGCCGGGCAGCTCATGGCGGTGATGACGGCCTGCGCCTTGATGGGCTTGGACGAGGGGATCCGCGCGGGCTTGGTGTGCTCGGCGGAGCTGATGAAGGAGCACGTCGTCTACCGGCTCAACGGCGTGGATGAGCTGGCCAAACACGGCGCCGGGCTCACCTTGGGCGACGCCTCGGCGGCCTGGCTGGTCACCCGGACGCCCCCACGCGGCGGAGGGCTGCGGGTGCTCGGCGTGCAGTCGCGGTCCTTGCCCCAGCACTGGGCGCTCTCGACGACGCCGCTTCATGGCCGGTTCACCGCGCACTCCAGCGAGATGCTGCGGGTGCTCTCCGCTGAAGAGTCGCTCCTGGGCGCGCTCCTCGGGCGTCTGGGCTGGAGCCTGGGCTCAGTGAAGCAGGTGTTGATGCACCAGCCGGGGGAGGCGATGCACCGCAAGGTCGCCGAGCTCGCGGGCCTGCGCCCCGATCAGGCGATCAACGTGCACGGCCAGTACGGCAACACCGGCAGCGTGTCCGTGGCGACGGCGGCCTGGGAGTACCTGCAGCGCACCCCGCCCCAAGACGGGGATCGCCTCGTGCTCATCGCCTTGGGCGCGGGCATGACCGGCGTGGTCATCGCCGGGGAGTGGGTGAGCGGCGCGGGGGAGCCGTGAGCCAACCCTCCCTCGACCCTCGGGCCCTGCTCGCCCGGGCCTTGGCGCGCATCGACGCCCAGCAGGCCGAGCTCGCCCGGCTGCGGGGTCAACACGAGGCGCCGATCGCCATCGTCAGCGCCGCCTGCCGGGTGCCCGGCGCGTCGAGCCCGGAGGAGATGTTCGCCGCCTTGCTCGCCGGGCGTGACCTCGTGGGGCCGATCCCGCCCGATCGCCTCTACGGGGTGTGGCCCGAGGGCGCGCCGCGTTTTGCCGGGCTGCTCGACGAGGAGGTGACCGGGTTTGACCCGGGCTTCTTCGGCATGAGCCCCGCCGAGGCCGAGCGCACAGACCCCCAACAACGACTGGCCCTGGAGCTGTGCTGGGAGGCCCTGGAGCGCGCGGGCCTGGCCCCGGACGGCCTCGGCGGCGCGTCGGTGGGGGTCTTCGTCGCCCAGAGCACCGCCGACTACAGCGAGCGGCTCCACGACGCCGTCACCGGCACCCCGTGGGATCTCACCGGGGCCGCGCCGAGCGTCACCGCCGGGCGCGTCGCCCACCTCCTCGGCCTGCGGGGCCCGGCGATCACCCTCGACACGGCCTGCTCGGGCTCCTTGGTCGCCGTGCACCTCGCCGCCCAGAGCCTCCGCGCCGGGGACTGCGCGCTGGCCTTGGCCGGTGGGGTGCAGCGCCTGGGCTCGGCGGCGTTGCACGGGCAGGTGGCGCGGACCTCGGCGCTCGCGCCGGACGGCCGCTGCCGCACCTTTGACGCCTCGGCGAGCGGCTTCGTGCGGAGCGAAGGCGGCGGGGTGGTCGCGCTCAAGCGCCTCGCCGACGCCCAGCGCGACGGGGACGAGATCTGGGCCGTCCTGCGGGGCTCGGCGGTGAACCATGACGGCGCGTCCTCCGGGCTGACGGTGCCCAGCGTGGCCGCCCAGGAGGCCCTGCTGCGCGCCGCCTTGTCCCGCTCGGGCCTGCGCGCTGAAGACCTCGACCTCATCGAGACCCACGGCACGGGCACGCCCATGGGCGACCCCATCGAGGTCGAGGCCTTACGCGCGGTCTACGGCGCCCTCCGAGCCGACGGGCGCCCCTTGTGGTTGGGCGCGGTGAAGACCCAGCTCGGGCATTTGGAGGCCGCCGCCGGGGTGACCGGGCTGATCAAGGTGGTGATGTCGCTGCGGGCGGGGCGGGTGCCGCCGAACCTGCACCTGCGCCACCTCAACCCCCGCCTGCGCATCCAGGGCACGCCGCTGACGCCGCTCACCGAGGCCCAAGACTGGCCGAGCCGACCGGATCGGGCCCGGGCGGCGGGGGTGAGCAGCTTCGGGCTCTCGGGCACCAACGCCCACGCCGTGCTCACCGAGGCGCCGCGTCAGGCGCCGCCGAGCCCTCGGGCAGAAGGGCGGCCGATGAGCGCGCCGATCCTGCTCTCGGCCAAGGATGAGGCGGGGCTTCGCGCCCAGGCCGCCCGGCTCGCGGCGTGGGCCCGATCGGCGTCGGGAGAGGCCACGGACCTCGCCGACCTCGCCTGGAGCCTCACGACGACGCGGCCGCAGGGCCCCCGCCGGGCGGCGCTGTGGGCGTCGAGCCTGCAGGCGCTCACCCCACGGCTGGAGGCCTGGGCCCGTGGAGAGACCTCCCGGGGAGACTTTGTCGGTGAGGGTCGCCCGAGGCCCCTGGCGTTCTTGTTCACCGGCCAGGGCAGCGTGCGGCCGGGCATGGGGCGCGGGCTCTACGCCGCGTTCCCGGCGTTTCGAGCGGCGTTTGACGAGGTGATTCAGGCGATCGGGCCCGAGCTAGGGCTCCGAGAGGTCATGTTCGCCGAGGCCGGCAGCCCCGAGGCCGAGCGCCTGGGCGACACCACCTTCGCCCAGCCCGCCTTGTTCACCTTCGGCGTGGCCTTGGCCCGGCTGTGGACACAGCTCGGCGTGCGCCCGGCCGCCGTCTTTGGGCACTCACTCGGCGAGCTGACCGCGAGCTGCGTGGCCGGGGGCATCTCCGTGGCCGACGCGGCGCGCCTCGTCGTCGAGCGCGCGCGGTTGATGGGCGCCGTGAAGACCCCGGGCGGCATGGTGTCCGTCGAGGCCCCGGCGGACGTGGTGGCGGCCTTGATCGCCGAGGTCCCCGGCGTCGAGATCGCCTGCCTCAACGGCCCCAAGGCCACGGTGATCACCGGGGATCCCGAGGGCTTGGCCCAGGCCGTCGAGCGTCTTGAGGACGAGCTGTTCACGACCACCCCGCTGCGGGTGCGCCAGGCCTTTCACAGCGCGCAGCTCGACGGCGTGGTGGCCCCGCTCACCCGCTTCGCCCAAGGACTGCGCCTCACGACCCCGACGATCCCCTTGGTGAGCGGGCTCACCGGGGGCTTCATCCCCCAGCTCAGCGCCGAGTCTCTGGCCCAGCAGGTCCGCGCCCCGGTGCGGTTTGAGCAGGGCCTCCGCGCCTTGGCCGCCGCCGGGATCTCCTCGTTTGTGGAGCTGGGGCCACGCCCGGCGCTCACGGCCTTGGGCGGCGCCACCTTGGGCCCCGGCGCCTGGATGATCCCCGGCGTCCAGGGCGACGACGAGGTGGGCGCCACCTTGGGCGCCTTGGCTGGGGCGTGGGCCGCCGGGGAGACCGTGGACTGGCGGGCCGCCCTCGCGCCCCTGGACGGTCGCCGGGTGAGCCTGCCGACGAGCGCCTTTGTGCGGCGGCCCCTCGCCGTGGAGGTCAGGCCTCGGGGCGACGCCCGGCCCCAAGACGCCGCGCCGACGCCCGCTCTTGAGATTGCTGCGTCGCAGCATCACCCCACACCCCCGCTGGACCTCCTCCGCTGGCGCCTTCACGACGCCCCGCGCCCCACGGGCCCCCGCAGGCCCGGTCGGTGGCTGTTGTTGGCCGATGAGACCGGGGTGACCACCCGCCTGGAGCGCGCCTTGGAGGGGCGCGGCGCCCAGGCGGTGCGGGTCGAGGCCGCGACGGCGACGCGTCCGCCCTCGGGCTGGCGGGTGGTGCGCCCCCAAGACGCCGAGGCGCTGCGGGGGATGCTCCAGCGGGTCACGGCGAGCCGCCCCATCGACGGCGTGGTGAGCCTGTGGGGCCTCGGCGCGGCGTCGCTCGCGGACGCGCCCGACGCGCTGCGGGCCCTGCTCACCCTCGCCGAGACCTTGGCCGCCCTGCCCACCCCGCCGCGCTTGATCGTCGTCACCCGGCCCGACGCCCTCGCCCAGCGCGCCTTGGCCGAGGCCACAGGCGCCCTTCGGGAGCGGCTCCCCGGCCTCCACCTCAGCTCGGTGACCCTCGCCGGAGCGTCGCCCCAAGACGAGGTCCAGGCCCTCGCTGAAGAGCTGATCGCCGGGGCCAAGGAGCGTGGGGTGTGGCTCGGCGGCGCCTCTCGACAGGTGCAGCGGGCCGAGCGGGTGGGCCGCGCGCCGGGGCCGGAGGAGCGCCTCGTCCCCTTGGCTGAGGGCGCCGGGCAGCTCCAGGCCGAGGGTGAGGAGTGGGCGCTGTGGCGCGCGTCCCCGGTGGAGCCCGCGCCGGGGGCCGTGGCGCTGCGGGTGCACACCCTGGCGCCGTTTGGAGCGCGCGCCGTCGTGGGCGGCGTCGTGGTGTCGAGCGGCGAGGCCGTCGTCGGGATCTCCGACACCCTCACCCTCGGCCAGACCACGCTCCCCGCCGCCGCCCTGCGCCCGGCGACGCCCTCGGCCTCGCCCCCGGCGATCCTCGGCGCCTGGCTCGCGGGTCGCGCCCTCGCCGCGCTGCCTTGGTCCGCGGACACGCCGGGGGTCGTGCTCGGGGTGAGCAGCCCCGCCGGTCAAGCTCTGCTCAAGCGCGCCGAGGCCGACGGGGTGACCGTCCACGACGAGACGCCGACCCCGGTCCGCTCCCCCGGCTGGCTCGTGAACACCCGCTCGGAGCCCATCCCCGAGGCCTGGCTTCGGGTGTTGAGCCCTGGGGCGACGATCGTGGCGCTCGGCGGCGCGGTCCCGCCCGACGGCCCGTTCACCGCCCTGCGGGTTCACCCGGCGAGCCTCTTCCCCGGCCCGGCCTTGGATGACGCCGTGGCGACAAACCTGACGCTGACCCCCACGACCCGCTCGGCGACGGCGCTCGGGGCCCGATCCGCCGACGGGATCACCCTCGGCGAGGCGCCGTTGGCCCTCACCGCTGGAGACCCAGACCTCGGCGGGCCGTGGTGGGTGACGGCCTCTGACGACAGGCTTCAGGCTGAGGCCGAGGCCGCCCTGCGCCGCCTCGGCGGAGCCCTGGCCGCGACGCTTCACGAGGCCACATCCCGGCTGCACGTCGAGGCCGGCGGCGGTCCGCTGGAGGACGTGGTCGCGCGCCTCACCCCGCTCACCGAGGCGCCGACGGCGCGGCTCGTCGCCTTCGGCCTCGGCGGAGACACGCCTCTGGGCGCCGTGGGCTTGGGGCTCTTGGAGGCCGTCGTCTCTTCCCTCGGCGGGCAGACCCTGCTCTGCCCAGCGCCCGTCGAGCCCACCCAAGACGCGCTGACGACCCTGCTGCGCTGCCTCGACGCCCCCTCGGGCCTGCGCCTGCTCAACGCCCGGGCGGCCCACGACCCACCCTGGTCCCTCCTGGCGCCGCCGACGCCCCGCCGTGGCCTCGCCGAGACCCTCGCCGCCTTGCCCGAAGACGAGGCCCTCACCCTGCTCTGCGCCCGCTTAGAGCAGCACCTGGGCGGCCTCAGCCGGGGCGGCGCCGTGGACCTCGACGCCCCCATCGCCGCCTTGGGCGTAGACTCGCTGACGGCGTTAGAGCTGCTCAACACCCTCCACGCGGAGCTGGGGGTGCGCTTGCCGATGGCCACGCTCATGGAGGCCACGAGCGCCCGGGCCCTGGCGGCGACCCTGCTCCACACCCTTCGTGCCCCCGACGGAGCCTGACCGATGCCGAGCCCCAGCGAGGCCGTCGCCTCCCTCAACCAGACCTTCAGCCCCAGCCTCAAGCACTGGCTGCCGTTTCTGCTGCAGGCCCCGCGCCTCGCCCTGAACGGCGTGGGCCACCTCCTCGACCGTGTCCTCTTCCCCGAGCTGGAGACGACACGACTCGACCGCCCGGTCTACGTTCTGGGGCACCCGCGCAGCGGCACGACCTTGATGCACCGCCTGCTGGCAAAACACCCCGATCTGGCGCCGTCGCTGCTCTGGGAGATGCTCTTGCCCCCGGTGAGCCTGCGCCGGGTGCTGGACCCCCTCGTCACCTGGGCCGCCCCGCGCCTGCCGCCGCCGCCGGGCCGCCAAGACATCCACGAGCTCGGCCTCCTCTTGGCCGACACCGACGACGCCGGGCTGTTGTTGAACCACCTCGACGGCCCGCTGTACGAGGTCGCCATCGGCGCCTGGACCGACGCCTTCCCCAGCCGAGTGCTCGACCCCGTCCAGAGCGAGGCCCTCGCCGAGCGCCTGATCGTTCAACTGGAGCGGTCGATGCGCCGAAACGTCGTCGCCTGGCGCCGCCCCCGGGCCTTGATGAAGACCTCCGTGGTCACCGCCGCCATGCCCCAGGCCCTCGCCCGCCAGCCCGACGCCAAGATGATCGTGCTCCTGCGGGATCCTCTGGAGGTCATCCCCTCGACGATGTCTCTGGCCGAGCACATGTGGCTGCCCCGCATTCGGATGCTGCACAGCCCCACCGAGGCCCAGCTCAGCCGCTACTACGAGCACCTCTACCAAGCGAGCCAGCGCATGTTGATGGGCCTCGTGCACTGGGGCGAGGCCGGCCTGCTCTCGCCGGACCGGGTGCTCGTCGTGCCCTATCGCCGTCTGGTCGCCGAGCCTGAGACGGTGCTGCGCGAGGTCTTACGCTTCGCCGAGCTGCCCGAGGCGCCGGAGCTCCTGACCGAGCTGGCCCCCAAGCAGCGCGGCCACAAGAGCCAACATCGCTACACCTTGGCGCAGTACGGGCTCACCGAGGACCGGGTGCGCTCGGACCTCGCCGCCCTGTACAAGGCCTACCCCGAGCTCTAAACCTCGCCGTCCCAGCGCCGCACGACGCTCACGCAGTTGAGCCCGGCGAGGCCAAAGGCGTTGTTCAGCGCCAACGTCAGAGATCTCGGCCCAGCGTCAGCGAACTGGAGCGGCACGCGGGGATCCGGCGCGCTGAGGTTCGCCGTGCCGTGGGTGAGCCCCCGGCGGAGCTGGGCGACCAGGAGGCCGAGCTGAATCAACGACGCCGCGCTGCCCGCGTGGCCCAAGGCCCCTTTGGGCGCGTTCACCAGCACCCGCGCCGCCTCGTCGCCCAAGGCCCGGGCGAGGGCCTGGCCTTCAGCGAGGTCTCCGGCGGGGGTGGACGCGGCGTGGGCGCTCACGAGGTCCAGCTCCGCGACGCCGTGCCCGCCCCGCGCCAAGGCCCGGAGGAACAGCCGGGCCTGCTCTTCAGGATCGGGCTTGGGCGGGCGGTGGCAGGCGTCCGAGCTGGCCTCCACCGCACGAAGCTCGGCGAGCGGCGTGGCACCTCGGGCCAAGGCGCCGTCCAAGGGCTCGATGATGACGGCGGCGGCGCCGTGGGCGGGCACGAAGCCGTCTCGGGCGGCGTCGAAGGGGCGGCTGGCGTGGGCGGCGTCCCGGGACTCCGTCGTCGCGCCCATGGCCCCCAAGGCCTCCAAGGTCGTCGCGGCGTAGTCGTAGACCGGGGCGACCACCACCGCCGCCGCCGCGCCGTCCCGAAGCTCGTCCACCGCCGCGCGCAGGCCCAGGTTGCCGCTCGCGCAGGCCGCGCCGACGGTGAACAGGGCGCCCTTCGCGCCGAGCAGCTCCGAGACGCTCGCGGCGTGGTTCGTGTCGAGCATATGAACGGCCTGGAGCGCGTCGATGTAGTCGGGCTCCTTCACAAAACGCCCAAAGCCCTCCTCGCCGTAGCGGGCGCCGAGGTTGTTGCCCGCGCCGATCACCGCGAGGTCTTGGGCGGGCACCGGGCGCTCGAACAGCCCGGCGCGCTGGGCGGCGTCGAGGGCGACGAGCAGGGTGAGGCCTACGCTCCACGGCGAGCGCCGCACGAGGCGCGAGAGCCGCTCCCCCACGTCTTTGGGGACCAAGGCCCGCAGCGCCGCCACCCGGCCGGTGACGTTGTAGGCGCTGAGATCCCCGCCGATGGCCGCGCCATGGGGCGTCTGGGCGAGGTTCATGAAGCGCCCGATGCCGCCTTCACCGGCGATCATCCTGTCGAGCACAGCGTCGACGTCATCACCCAAGGGCGTGATCATCCCCACACCGGTGATCACCATCCTCATGCGCTCCTCCGAAACACGCTCGTGGTGTTGTGGCCGCCGAACCCGAAGGCGTTGTTGAGCAGGGCCCGCACAGGCTGGCGCGCGGGGCCGCTGGCGCAGACGTCGAGGTCTACGCCAGGGTCGAGGTGGTCGATGTTCAGAGATCCATGCACGGTGTCAGCGTTCATCTGGAGCACGGCGAGCACCCCCTCGACGACGGCCGAGGCGTTCAGCGTGTGGCCGAGCATCGACTTGGGCGCGTTGATGCGCACCCGCTCGGCGTGGGGGCCCAAGGCCGCGCGCAGAGCGGCGAGCTCGACGAGGTCCCCGGCGGGCGTTGAGGTGGCGTGGGCGCTCACAAAGTCGAGCTCCTCCACGGCGACGCCGCCGCGCTGCAGGGCGAGGGAGATCGCCCGGGCCTGGCCCTCCTCGTTGGGCATGGTGAGGTGGTTGGCGTCCGAGGTGACCCCGACCCCACACAGCTCGGCCCAGGCCCGTGCGCCGCGGGCGACGCAGAGGGACCGGGGCTCCAGCACCATCACCCCGCAGCCATGCGCGGGGACAAAACCTTCGCGGTCCCGATCCCAAGGCCGGCTGGCCCGGGCGGGCTCGTCTTGGTGGTGGTGAATGGCGAGGGCCCCCAACAAGGCGAAGCCGTGGAGGCCCCGGGGCGACACGTCGCTCGGCGCCCCGAGCACGATCACCCGCTTGGCGCCGTGGTGGCGCAGCTCCCGAAGCCCGGCGAGCAGGGCGAGGTTTCCCGACGCGCAGGCGCCGTTGATGACGAAGGCCGGGCCCCGGCTGCCGAGGAGCTCGGAGACGCAGGCCGCGAGGGTGCTGTCGAGGAGGTACAGCTCATGGCTGGCCTCGATGCCGCTCCGGGTGGCGGCGAAGCGGGCGAAGCCGTCGTCCATCAGCCGATCGGAGAGGTTCGCCCCGGCGATGAGCACATGGGCCTCGGCCGCCTCAGCCTCCTCTAGCCCGGCGTCGAGGACCGCCCGGGCGACCGTCAACAGGCCCAGGAGCGGCATGTGCGGCAGGCGCCGGGCGAGGCGCCCAAGCCGAGCGCCGATCCCCGGCGGCAGACGGGCGGTGAGCTCGGTCAGGGCCGGGTTGAGGTCTACGTCGCCGAGATCCCCGCCGATCTTGGCGTAGATCCGCGACGTGTCGATGGAGCGCCAGGCCGTGATCGCCGAGCGCCCGGCCATGACCGCGGCGAGGTTGCCCATCAGCTCGTCGGAGAGCGGCGTGTGCAGGGCCATGCCCGAGACCACCACCGGATCAGTCGACATGCGCGGCCTCCAGGATCACGGCGGCGCAGACCTCCCCATCGACGAGGGCCTGGCCGACGCCACGCTGTATGTAGCCGCCCGCCTCGCCCAGACGCCGTCCCATCAAGATCAGGGTGTCGCCGGGCCGCGCGGGCCGCAGAAACACGGCGCGGGTGGACGTCGCGAAGGCGAGCCGAGGGCCCTGCCCGGCGCTGAGCGCGCCCAAGGCGGCGAGGAGCTGCGCCAGGGCCTCGACGATCAGCACGCCGGGGTAGACCGGGTGGTCTGGAAAGTGCCCGGCGAACACCGGGTCGTCGGGGTGAAGCGTGCGCTCCCCGGCGATGGCGCCCTGGGCCAGATCGACGACGTTGATCTGGTCCACGAGCAGAAACGGCGGCCGGTGCGGGATCAGCCCGGTGAGGGGCAGCTCCCCCGGCGGGATCACCCGGGTGTCGGGGCCCGGCGACCACAGCGGCCCACGACGGGCCCGGCGTAGGGTCTGCTCGGCCTCTTCAGCGGCGCTCAGCGGGCTCATGGGGCGCCCGTCTCGGCGGCGCTCTGGGCGCGGTCCAAGGCGTCGATGATGTCTTGCAGGCACTTGATGTTGTTCACCTCGGCCCGGGGCAGCTTCACGCCCAGCTCCATCATCGCGTGGGAGGTCACGTCGAGGAGGTCGAGGCTGTCGACGCCGAGCTCGTTGAGCGGCGCGTTCAGCTTGACCGGGGCGGCCGCGGTCTCGGGGATGAGGCGGTGCAGGTGCGTGATCACGACCTGCTGAACGTGGTCTTTGGGCATGGTTCAGGCTCCTTCTTGGGGGTCATCGGGGAGATCATCGAGGCGGGCCAAGGCGGCGGCGAACAGCGCCGCGTCATCGAGCTGCTCGAACTGCTCGGCGTTGAGATCGGGCGGCGGCTCCGGCGGCGGCGGCTCCGGCGGGGCGCTCGGCGACAGCGCCCGGGTGACCTCCGCCGCCAAGGCCGCCGGGCTCGGCCAGGTCCACACCGCCGTCGCGGGCAAGGAGACCCCGGCGCCAGCCTCGATCCGGCCGCGCAGCTCCAGGCCGAGCAGGCTGTCGACGCCGAGCTGCTTGAACGGGGCGTGGGGGTCGAGCCGCGCCGGGTCGGTGCGTAGGACCTCGCCCAAGGCGCGCAGCACCAGCTCAAGCACACGACGCCCCAGCGCCTCGCCGTTGAGCCCGGCGAGGGACTCCATCCAGGCGGCGGCCCGGGGCGCGGCGTCTGAGGTCTCGTGGAGGCGGCTCAGGTACGGCCAGGCCGCGAGGGGAGGGCTCCGCTCAAAGAGCGCCTGGGGGCTCAGCGGACAAGGCGTGAGCACCGGCGCCGCGCTGTCCAATAGGCGCTCCATCCACGGCGCGACGCTGGCCCGGGTGAGCAGGCCCAGCCCCCGGGCGGCGAGCTGGGCGGCCCCGGCGGCGGCGAGGCCCGCGTCCCCGAAGGCGCCCCAGCCCACGGAGAGCCCCGGCAGGCCCAGGTGCTGACGCCGCCGGGCCAAGGCGTCGAGGACGGCGTTCGCCGCGACGTAGTTGGCCTGCCCAGGGCTGCCCAAGACCACCGCCGCCGAGCTGTAGAGCACGAAGAGGTCGAGGTCCATGCCCAGGGTCAAGGAGTGCAGGTTCCAGGCGCCAAAGACCTTGGCCCGGGCGACGGCGTCCAGGCGGGCGAGGGACTGGTCGGCGATCAGGGCGTCGTCGAGGACCCCGGCGGCGTGAACCACCCCACGCAGAGGCCGCGTGGCGGGGATCGACGCCAAGAGCGCCTGGAGCGACGCGCGGTCTGCGACATCGCAGCGGGTCACGGTGACCTCCGCCCCCGAGGCCGTGAGGGCGGCGATCTCTTCGACGGCCTCGACGCTCGGCGCCGAGCGGCCCACCAGCACGAAGGACCGCACCCCACGACCGGCGAGCCAGCGCGCGGCGGCGAGGCCCAAGGCGCCCAGGCCCCCGGTGATGAGCACGGTCCCATCCGTCCTCGGGCGCGCGGCGCGAGACCGGCGGACCACACGCGGCGCCGGATCGGGGACGAAGCAGCGGGCCTCCCCGGTGTCGTCGGCGAGGGCCTGCGCCACCTCCCCGAAGGTCCAGCGGCGGATCGTCGTGGGCGTGAGGCGCGGGGCCAGCTCCGCCCAGGCGGCCAAGGCGCGGGCGGCGAGGTCTGGGCGGCGGGCGAGGCGGCGCTGGGGCCGCACGACGCTCAGGCTCACCCCGCGGTGCAAGCCGGTCACCTGGAGCGTAGGCGCTGGATCGTCCACCAGGACGACGCGGCCGCCCTCGGCGACGGCGGCGATCAGCGCCTCTGGCTCGGGGCCTCGGGCGTCGCTGATCACGACGTCCACGAGGCCGTCCTCGGGGGAGTCACCCTCCACCCACACCGCGCCGAGGGCCTCGGTGAGCGCGGCGGCCCCGGGGCGAAGCGGCCCTGGCGGCGCCCACACCCGCTCGCCGGGGGCGACCCGCGCGGCGTCCACCAGCGCCAGCCACACCCCACAGAACGGCG
>JBEAVX010000792.1:0-4898 GCA_041160755.1 Pseudomonadota bacterium | reverse complement strand
GCCTGGAGCACCTCGGCGACGAGGCCGCGTAGGGTCACCTGGCCGAAGTCCAGGCGGCTGAGCGAGAAGGTCACCGTGAACCGCGCCTCGACCTCCCGCAGAAACTCCACGGCGGCCATGGAGTCGAGGCCCCCCGCCGAGAGCGGCAGGTCGGGGGGCTGGTCCACGTCGTTCACCCGGCGGAAGCCGCTCAGGAGCTTGGTCAGGGCGGACAGGGTGCGCTCGCCCAAGGCGCGCTCTTGCTCGCGGGCGAGCTCGTGCAGCGCTGGCAAAGAGAGGGCCTCCCGCGAGAACGAGGCGCGCAGGCGCTCGGGGAGCCACAGCGTGGCCGGGGCCCGGGCGGTGAGCGCGGCGCCGAGGCTGCCCTCGTGCTCGGCCTGCAGCGCGGGCAAGGCGCAGAGGAGCGAGGCGCCCGGGCGACCGGCGGCGCGGCGGGCGACGATCAGCGCCTCGGCGACCTGCTCGACGGCGGCGGAGATCGCCCCGCCGCTCAGGCCGCGCAGGGCCTCGCCGGGGCCGACGAGGATCAACCGGAAGGGCTCGACCCGCTCGGTGAGGCGCCGGAGGTCGATCAAGGTGGGCAAGAGCTCGGCGCGTAGGGCCGCGCCGTTCAACGAGAGGGCCTCTACGGCGCGGCGGGCGCAGGGGGCCACGATGACCCCGGCGAGGCGGGCGGCGTCGTCTAAGGTGGCCTTCACGGCGAGGCCGCTCAAGGACTGGATCGGCGCCCCGGCGGCGCGGAGATCCTCCAGGAGCCCGGCGGGCGGCTCACCGATGGGCGGGGCGAGGAGCAGGGCGTCGGGGGCGCGGGCGGCCAGGGCCCGGGCGAGGCCCGCCAAGGGGCCGGTCAGGGCACCCCACAGGAGCCACCGGCCGCCGAGCGCGGTCCGCTCGACCTGGGGTGTCCCGGCGCCGACGTAGCGCAGGGCCCGGGCGCCGTCGTCATCGACGCTCAGCTCGTGCTCGGGCTGCTCGGCCCGGGCGGCCTGGGCGATGAGCGACCAGGGCGGGCTCACCGTGGGCGCGTCGATGAGCGCGGCGCGTAAGGCCGGGGCCTCGGCGCGCAGGGCCTTCATCAAGCCCCAGATCGCGGCCTGGGCGGGGTCGGGGGCGGCGCCGGGCCGCGCCGTGGCGCCGCGGGTGATCACGACGAGGCGCGGCGGGTTGGGCCGGGCGAGGCTCGCCCGGGCGAGGTCCAGGGCCGGGGCCCACAGCGCCTCGGGGGCCTCCTCCAAGGGCACGCCGGGCCGAGAGAGGCACACGAGCGCCTTGGGGCGGGGCGCGCCCGCGAGGGCCTCGGCGAGCCCGGCGAGATCGGACGCCGTGCAGACCGTGTCGCCCAAAGCGCGCAGGGCCTCGGCCAAGGGCGCGGTGTCCCGGCCGACGAGGGCCCAAAAGCCCGGGCGGCCCGGCGGCAGGCTCAAGGACATCCAGCGCGGGGCGGCGACCTCGACGGGCACGGCCTGGGCCGCCGACTGCGAGGCCCGGGCCCGGGCGCCCTCGACGACGGCGACGACGTCCCCGGACTCCGTGAGCCAGGTGACCGTGGCCTCGTCGCCGCCTTCGCCCAAGGTGGCGACGACGGCGGCGGGGCACACGTCGGGCAGGAGCACCCGCACGGCGCTGGCGGCGGCCAAAGAGAGCGCGGCCTGGGGCCAGGCGCGCTCAAAGAGCAGGTGCAGGAGGGAGAGCCCGGCCTCGGCGGCGGCGGGGTGCAGCGCGCAGGCGGTCTCGACGTCCCCTTTGGGCTCAAAGGTGGCCAAGGCGAGGCGCTCGCCGCGCCACACCCGCGCGACGCACCGCGCCGAGGCGTTCACGGCGACGCCCCGACCGGCCAAGGCCCGGTAGAACGACGCGGCGGCCAGGGGGTGGCTCGCCCGGGCGCGGATGGGCGCGAGGTCCATCGGCGCGGGGATGGCCTCGGGGTCGGCCTGGGCGATGCCCTCGGCCAAGAGCGTCCAGGGCGCGTCGTCTTCAGCGGCCCGGGCGGCGAGGTGGAGGGTGAAGCCACCTTCAGCCCGGGGCCGGGCGGCGAGCTGAAGCTGGGCGCCGGCCTCGTTGTGGAGCGCGTAGAGGGGCTGCAGGCGGATGGACTCTAAGCGCGGCGGGCCAGCGGTCAGCTCGGCCGCCCCGGCGCGGAGCAGCTCCACACACCACCACGCGGGCAGGCGGAGCGCGCCGCCTTGCTCGGCGTTGGCGTACCAAGACGCCGAGCCCGGGGCGAGGCTCACCTCCCACAGACGCAAGCTCGGGTCGACGGCGACCCGTTTGCCGGGCCCCAAGAGCCGGGCGCCGTGGTGGGCGACGCTCGGCGCGGACGGGCCGGACACGCCGCGGGTGGGCTCGATCCAGAACGGCTGGCGCTCCCACACCGTCGTCGGCAGCTCGGCCAAGGACCGAGGCGGGGCCACCAGCGGCGCCCACGAGGGCAAGACGCCGTGATCCCAAAGGGCGGCGGCGGCGCGCAGGAGCTCCGTCGGCTCGTCTTGGCCGCGCTGAATCGCGCTCACCGTGATCGAGCGCTCGGCGGCGTCGCCCAAGCTCTCTTGAATCGCCCGGCGGAGGGTCGAGCGGGGGCCCAGCTCCACGAAGACGCCCGCCCCGGCGGCGGCGACGGCCTCTCTGAAGCGCACGGGCCGCCAGAGCTGCCGCGCCCACCAGGCGCCGTCGAGGGACGCGCCCTCGACCCCGGCGCCGGAGAGCGTCGAGATCATCGGCGTGGTCGTGGCCTGGGGGCGCAGACCGGCCAGGGCCGGGATCATGGCGGCGGCGAGGCCCTCGATGGCCGGGCTGTGGAACGGCACGCCGAGGCCCAGCACCCGCGCCGAGGCGCCCTGGGCGGCGGCGGCGGTGGCCAGCGCCGCCAAGGCGTCGGGGGCCCCGGCGATGAGCAGCTCCTCGGGGGACTGGCTCGCGGCGATGGCCACGGCGTCGCCCAAGGCGGCGAGCAGGCGACGGGCCAAGGCCGCCGGGGCGCGGAGCAGGGCGAGATCCCCGGCGCCGACCACGGCCCGGAGCGCCTCCCCCCGGGCGTGGAGCACCTGGGCGCACTCGGGGAGCGTGAGCGCCCCCGCCGACCAGGCCGCCGCCAGCTCGCCGACGCTGTGCCCAAAGACCAGCGCCGGGCGCAGGCCCCAGGCGCGCAGGGTCTCGGTGAGGGCGACCTGCAGGGCGAAGGTCGCGGCCTGGGCGAAGCGAGGGTCGGCGAGGCGCGCGGGCGCGGGGCCCTGGGCCAGCTCGTCGAGGAGCGACGGCCCGCCGCTCACGGCCCGCATCGCGGCGGCGGCGCCCTCAAAGGCATCGCCGAACACCGGCAAGGCCCGGGCCAAGGCCAAGGCCATGCCCGGTCGCTGGGCGCCTTGGCCGCTGTAGACGAAGGTGAGGCGACCCGGGGCGCGGCGGGCGTCTTGTTCGGCGAGGGCCCCGGCGGCGAGGGACTCCAGCTCGGCGGCCAAGGCGACGGCGTCGTGGCCGACGACGGCGCGGCGCCAGCGCTGGGGCGAGCGGCGCAGGGCGGCGGTGGCGCAGAGGTCGGGCAAGGCCTCGGCGGACGCGGCGTGCAGGGTGTCCAAGGAGCGCCGGGCCAAGGCGCGCAGAGACTCCGAGGAGGCGGCGGAGAGCGGCCACACATACGGCGCCGGGGGCGGCGGCGCCGGGCGGCCGTCCCCTGCCCCGTCGGGCGGCGCGGCGGCGAGGATGAGGTGGGCGTTGGTGCCGGTGATGCCGAAGCCGCTCACGCCCATCACCCGGCGGCCCTCGGGCCAGGGGCTCGCCTCGGCCCGGGCCTCGACGCCTAGGGTGGCCCACGGAATGCGGTGGCTGGGCGCGGTGAGGTGGAGCTGGGGCGGCAGGCCGGGCTCGTTCAGGGTGATGAGCGCCTTGATCAGCCCGGCGACCCCGGCCGCGGCCTCCAGGTGCCCGATGTTCGCCTTCACCGAGCCCAGGCGCAGAGGCGTCGCCCGGCCCTGGCCCAAGACCGCCGCGAGGGCCTCGACCTCGATGGGGTCGCCCAAGGGCGTGCCCGTGCCGTGGGCCTCGACGGCCAAGACCTCGGCCGGAGACACCCCGGCGTCGTGGAGCGCGGCGCGGATCACGGCCTCTTGGGCCTCGCCGTTGGGCGCGGTGAAGCCGTGGCTGCGCCCGTCTTGGTTCACGGCGCTGCCCAGAATGACGCCGAGCACGCGGTCGCCGTCGCGCCGGGCGGCGGAGAGCGGCTTGAGCACGACGACCCCGACCCCTTCGCCGCGCACATACCCATCGGCGCCCTCGTCAAAGGCCCGGCAGCGGCCCGTGGGCGAGAGCGCGCCCATGCGGGCGAAGCAGAGGCTCAGCTCGGGGCTGAGCATGAGGTTCACGCCGCCGGCCAAGGCCAGCTCACACTCGCCGCTGTGAATCGCCCGGCAGGCGAGGTGCACCGCGACGAGGGACGACGAGCAGGCCGTGTCGATGGCCATGGCCGGGCCGCGCAGGTCCAAGGTGTAGGCGAGGCGACCGGCGGCGGACGAGAGCGCGCTGCCCGTGGCCGACCAAGGATCGAGCCGGGCGGGCTGGCCCGAGCGCAGGTGCCGCGTCTCCCAGTCGCTGCCGCTGATGCCGACGTAGACGCCGACGGCGCGGCCGGCCAAGGACGCCGTGGGCACCCCGGCGCGCTCCAGGGCCTCCCAGCTCACCTCCAACAGCAGGCGCTGCTGGGGGTCCATCGCCAGGGCCTCACGCGGGGCGACGCCGAAGAAGCGGGCGTCGAAGCCCTCGACCTGGCTCAAGAAGCCGCCCGCCCGGGGCGCGAGCTCCGCGCCGGGGGCGCCGTCCCAGCGGCCTGGGGGCACCACGCCGACGGCGTCGCGGCCCTCGTAGAGCAAGGCGCGCAGGGCCTCGGGGCTCTCGGCGCCGGGGAACCG
>JBEAVX010000220.1:0-2731 GCA_041160755.1 Pseudomonadota bacterium | reverse complement strand
GGGTTGGGTCGAGGGTGAGGGCCGCGATCAGCAGCGCCAGCGCGCCCAGGGCGGCGAGCTGCCCGCCGAGCCCCTCGTTCTTTTGGGTCATGGCGCGCTCCAAAGGCGGATGGCGTCGCCGTGGGGGGCGTCGAGCTGCACCACCGCGCCGCCCTCGACGGACTCGCCGGGCGTCCAGGCCTCGCCGACGCGGCGCTCCACGGTGAAGCGGCCCGGGGGCAAGCTCAAGGTGTAGCGCACCCCACCCTCGGCCCGGGCGCCGCGCAGGGCGAGGGGTCGGCGAGGGTGACGCCAGCAGGCGCCGCGCGCAGGTCGTCATCGTCGAGCACGATCCACTCCGCTTGGGCGAGCAAGGTCTGGTTGCCCTCGCGGAACAAGAGCCAGGGGCCGATTCGAGAGGGGTTGTGCTGGTGGCCGGGGCGGCGCAGGGCCAGGCCGTCGCTGCACACCACGTCGATGTCGTCGCCGGCGTAGTCCTCCCAGCAGGCGACGGCGCCCCACAGGCTCAGGCGGCGGCTCGGGCCGGGGCGCGCGGGCACGCAGCGGCGCTCGCCGGTCACTAGGGACTCGACACACACCGCCTCGTCCTCGATCCAGCCCACGAAGCCCTCCGACGCGGCGACGTGGCGCTGGCTGCCCGCCCGGCGCACGAGCGGCGCGCCCTCACGCCAGTCCTTGTGGCGGACGTAGATGTCCTCCCCAAAGAGCCAGGCCTCGCCCATGTCCACCCAGGCCACCCAGGGCCCGTCCACGGCGGGGGGCATCCACGGCGCCGGGCGAGCGCGGAGGCTCTCCCGCAGGCGGCCTTCGAGCTCAAACACCCACAGCGCGTCGACCACCGACAAGGCGCCGGTCACGCCGTCGGTCCCTGGCGGCGCGATCCCGGCCTCGGGCACCCGGTGGGCCTCGGGTGACGACACCACGCTCGCCGGTCGCCAGAGGCCATGATCCCGTGGCCCCGCGCCGAGCACCACGCCGCCGCCCAAGCCCGGCCGCGCCGGGGCGCCCTCTAAGGAGACCTGCTCCCCGTCGAGGATGTGCTGGGCGCGGCTCACGGGCTCGCCGTCACAGCCGATGGCCCACAGGCCCGAGAGCTGGGGGAGCCGGGGGTCGGCGCAGGCCTCCGAGACGAAGGGCAAGGCCCGGGCCGGCGCCTTGGGGTTGGGCAAGGGGCCCCGGTTCGCGCCGGGCTGCACCTGCAAGGTCACCGAGAGCCCGAACGCGCTCACGGTCACCGGCCCCGGGGCTGGGGCGATCAGCCGGGCGAGGGTGCCGCGCTCCTCGTCTACGCCCGCCCAGGCGGGATCCGCAGGGAAGGGACCGGCGTAGGGCACCTCCACCCACACCTCTTGGCCGACGCCAGGCCGCAAGGAGGAGACGGAGAGGCGCCCGAGCGGCACGGCGGCCTCTTGGGACAGGCGCCCGCCCTCTTGGGCCGCGCCTTGGGTGAGCCCGAGGCCCAGGAGGCCGAGCCCCAACAGCGCGACGCGCCCGGCCCGGTGAGGGGCGAGGCGCGTCGAAGAGAGCAGAGGATGGAGCGCGAGGCGCAGAGCCAGCCTACTCCGTGGCCTCAACGCCGGTGCACTGCGCGGTCGCCGTGCCCGTGGCCGTGGTGGAGGCCCCGGTGCAGTCGATGACGGTCAACGAGAAGACGAACTCGTTGTCGTCGGTCACGCCGGGCTCGGAGCAGGTGATGTCCTCAAGCTTGACGCTCGTGACGAGCGAGGTCGAGGTGGCGATGACGCCGCTGCCGTCGGTGAGCGTCCACGCCGAGCTGAAGGCGTCGCCGTCAGCGTCGGTCACGGTGACGTTGCTGCCCCAGGTGATCGTCTGGTCGGAGCAGTCGTCGCAGTTGTAGGTGTAGCCGCTCTCTTCACACTCGGCCTCGCCCGCGTCGATCACCGGGAAGTCCGTGATCGTGATCTTGGGCGCGGTGTTGTAGGAGCGCTCGGCGACGGTGAGGGTGATCAGGTCGGGGGCGGACCAGCTCGTGCCGTCGTTGACGCTCAACGAGAGGCGGTACTCTCCGGCGATGTCGGCGAAGAAGGTGGGCTCAGCGGCGGTCGCGTCCGAGAAGCTCGACGCGCTCACCTTGGAGCCCGTGGGCTTCTTCTGGATCTCCCAGGAGTACTTGAGCTTGTCGCCGTCGGGGTCTACGGAGCCCGAGCCGTCGAGCGCGATGGCGGTGCAGTCTTCAGCGACGATGTCTTCACCGGCGTTCGCCGTGGGCGCGCTGTCTTCACCGACGGCGGTGATGATGACCGCGTCGGCCAAGGAGCTGGTGAGGCCGTTGTCGACGACGAGGTTGATGACGTACACGCCGCGGGCGTCGGCGGTGAAGCTCGCCGAGGCGGTGTCGGCGCCGGCGAGGGCCGTGAGCGAGGAGGAGTCGGGGGTGTCGACGATCGTCCAGGCGTAGGTGACCGCGCGGCCGAGGGGATCGTAAGAGCCGCTGCCGTCGAGGGACACGACGGCCTCGACGTCCACCGTCACGTCGTCACCGGCGTCGGCGACGGGCAGGGTGTCCGGCGTCTGGGTGGTGATGACGACGTAGTCCTTGGCGGACTGCTCCTCACCGTCAGACACCCACAACGACACGACGTAGGTGCCGATGGCGTCGGGGGTGAAGGTGGAGGTCACGGCCTCGGCGGAGCCGTTGCGGGAGAACGGCGCCTCCTTGGACTGGATCGTCGAGCCGTCGGGGACGTGCTCAAACTCCCAGCGGTAGGTG
>JBEAVX010000196.1:0-9475 GCA_041160755.1 Pseudomonadota bacterium | reverse complement strand
CCTCGACCTTGGGCTCCTCGACCTTCGGCTCCTCGACCTTCGGCGCCTCGACGGGCGCCTTCACGATCTCCGGCCCCTTCACCACGGGCGCGGGCGCCCGGTCCGCGAGCGGCGCGGCGGCGGGGACGACGGCCCCGGCGCGGAGGCGCTCCTTGAGCTTGGAGACGTCCCCCTCCAGAAGCTCGACGCTCAGCTCCAGCGCGGCCACCCGCCTGCGCAGGCTGAACGCCGCGAGCCCCGCCACGATCGGCAACACCAGCGCGACGAACGCCATTATGCAGGCGAGCCCCGCCGCCATCACTTCCATCATCGCGGATCCCTTCGAGCCCCGCGCGAGGCGGCGGGTGCGCGCCTATTCTGACGCAGGCGCCGACGAAGATCCAGCGGCATCTGGCGCGCCGCGCAGCTTAAACGCCAAAAACGCCCCCGCGCCGAACATCGTGATCATGCCCCACTGCGCCGGGGTGAGCCCCGCCCAGCGCACATCCGCGTTGGCGAGGTCCTCATTGCGCAAGAAGTCGAGCACGAAGCGCGCCGGGGCGTACAGAAAGGCCCACAGCGCGATGTAGAAGCCGCCTTTGCGGGGCTTCCGGTCGAGGGCGAAGAACACAGCGGAGATCACGACCGTCCACAGCGCCTCATAGAGCCCCAGATCGTGCCGGGGCCCCGTGGGCAGCGGGAAGTTCACCGCCAAGAAGAAGTCGGAGCTGCGCCCGATGTGGTCATGCGCCGCGAAGCAGCCCAGGCGCCCGAACACCCAGGCGAAGGGGAAGGCGAACATGATCGTGTCGGCGTGGGCGAAGTAGTCCCGAGGCCGGATGAAGCGCCAGAACAAGACCGAGCCGATCACCGCGCCGATGAACCCGCCGGTGGACGAGAAGCCCTGCCACACCCGCACAAGCGCCATGATCCCGTCGGTCTCTAAACGTTCGGGGTTGTAGGCCAACACATGCATGAGGTGGCCGACGATGAAGCCCATGCCCACGGTGAACATCGCGCCATCGACCACATCGGGCACCTCAAGCCCACGCTTGATCCCCCGCGCCCGGGAGATCTCCAGCCCCACCACCAGCCCGATGAGCACCAAGGTGGCCCAAGGGTCGATGGGGACGGGGCCGACGTTGACGACTTTGGGCGCCCAGTACGGGATGAGCAGTGGGATCATCGCCGGGACATAACCGAGCGCAGCACAGATGGCCTGTACCTGAGCCCCCGCCTGGGTTATCCTCGCGTCCACTGGAGAGACCCCCATGAGCGTCATCACGACGGACACGCTGATTGAGGGCATTCGCCGCGACGACGTGCTCGCCTGGCTGTCGAATCCCGACTCCCACGACAAGTTCCTGCAGGGCGCCTTTGACGAGGTGAAGCGCACCAGCGAGCGCACCTGGGAGCTCACGGTCAAGATGGTCCCCAAGAGCCGGGTGATCGGCTACGAGATCCTCCAGCTCGACGAGAGCCACGGCGGGCGTCGGCTGCTGTGCCGCACCACGGGCAAACGCACCACCGGAGAGCTGCACTACAGCCTCCGCACGATGAAGCCCTCGTCCAACACGCTCATCACCCTGCACTCCGACTACGACCCAGGCGGCGCCTTGGGCCGGGTGATCGACGCCGCCGGGCTGCGCGAGGCCTTAGAGGCCCGCTGGCGCAAGGTGCTGGACAACGTGCAGCGTGGGGTCTACGAGGCCCACAAGTAGGGCGTCGCCGAGGGTCAGGGGTTGAGCAGATCGCCCACGACCATCGGCACCCACCAGTCCTCGCCGACGAGCACGGGCTCGCCGCTGATGCGCACCCGATCGCCGGAGATGAGCGCGCAGACCAAGGCGCCACGGGCGTTGAAGTTGTTCGCTTTGCGGGGGTAATCTGCCCGCACGTTGGCCCCGGCCTTCACGGTGTAGACCTCCCCCTTCGCGCCGGGCTTGCTCTCCCCGGCGTACCAGAAGCCGACGGGCTGGCCCTTCGTGCCGCCGCAGCGTCCCTCGACCTTCTCGGCGGGCTGGGCGCCGACGAAGCCCGCAGGCGCCTTGGGCTTGGGCGCGCTGACCTCGGCGAGCTCCTCGACCGGGGGGAGCGGCGGCGGCGCGGCGGCCTCCTGCACAGGCGGCGCGGGCGCCTCCACCGGCGGGGCCTCTGCCGCTGGGGCCTCGGCGGGGGGTGTCTCCACCGGCGGCGCCACGACGTCCGCGCTGTTGGCCTCGGCGACGGGCGGCGCCGAGGGAGGGGCCTCCGCCCCAGGACGCAGGACCACCTTGAGCCCCGCGACGATGAGCACGATCAGGAGCGCCAAGCCCACGGCGCGGGCGGCCCAGGGCGGCGCGGCCGACGCGCTCAGCGTGCGGATCAAGACCTGGAGGTTCTCGTCGTCGCGGCGCACCTGCTGGGCGGCCCGGGCGAGGCGCAGCAGCCGACGGCGGCGGTAGGCCTCCTTCACGATCTCCAGCCAGAGGGCGAGATCGTCGCCTTGTTCACGCCCGGCGCGTAGGCCGACGAGCAGGCACAAGAGCATCCGCTCCTGCGTCCCGGGGAAACGGCGGGCGAAGAAGGTGGCCAAGGCGTCGAGGTCGGCAGGGTCGAGCTTCATGCTCCGCGAGGATACACCCGCGACGATGGCCGCGTGTCGGGCTATCCCCAAGAGGTTGAAAGGAGTGCTCATGCGCTGGCTCTGGCTCGTCACCTTCGGCGCGTGCGCGCCCCACACCGACGGCGCGGTGGCCCCCAAACGCAGCGCCAGCCGGGCGAGCCTCGATCTCATCCGGGCCTACCCCGACGCCGACAAGATCTTCATCCAGGCGCGGCTGCCCGACGGCTCCGACGCCCTGTTTCTGGTCGACACCGGCGCGGGCATCTCGACGGTGAGCGCGGACGTCGCCGAGCGCCTGAACCTCAAGGTCACCGACGGCGGCTACGTCGAGGGCGTCGCCGGTCGCTCGGCCTGGCGCAAGTCACGTCTGCCCTGGCTCTCCTTGGGCGGCATGGTGTTTGAGCAGATCGACGTCGCCGTTGACGTAGACGGCGCGCCGGAGTCCGCCGGGTTCATCCCTGTGGACGGCATCATCGGCAACAACGTCTGGGGCCAGGTGACCTTGGTGGTGGACTACCCCGCCGACCGCCTGGAGATCGCCGTGCCCGGCGAGATCCCCGTGCCCGCGAACGCGCAGCCCATGGGCTTTGACGGCGCCCACGCCGCGGTCTACGTCAAGGCCTTCGCCGGAGAGGCGAACGGCCCGCCCGTCGAGCGCACGCTCTTGCTGGAGGTCGACACCGGCGCCCACGGCGTGATGCTCTCCGGCGGCACCGGCGTCGGCTTTGAGAGCGTGAGCACCATCGGCGAGGAGCCGATCCTGGGCATCGGCGCCGCAGACCTCGTGCCCGTCTCGGCGTTTTACCGCCGCACCCGCCGCGTGCCGCTCCAGGCCGTCGAGCTCGGCGGCGCCCGGGTCGAGGGCCTCAAGCCCGCCACCTGGATCAACTTCGAGGGCGCGGCCTACACCATCGGCCCCCAAGGAATGCCCGGCCTCATCGGCTACTCCGCGCTGCAAGACCACCGGGTCAGCTTTCATTTCGCCGAGGGCCGCTTCGCCATGAACCCGAGCGAGGGGCCGCCGAGCGCCGAGAACGGCCACGAGCGGATGCTCCAGCAAGAGCTCAAGGAGCACGGCAAAGACGCCTCCCGGGCGCTCATTCGGGGCAAGTACCTCATCGCCCTGGAGCGTGAGGACGAGGCCATCGCCGAGCTGACCACCGCGACCACCCAGCCTGATGCCCACGACGAGGCGCGGTCGCTCCTCGCCCGGCTCACCCTGAGCCGAGGGGACCACGCCGCCTGGGAGGCCCACCTCAAGGCGCTCACCCCCGCCGCCCTCGTGGAGCAGTCGGAGATCGTGGCCTTGGTGAACGGCCTCGCCTTGGCCGGCCGCGCCCAAGAGGGCCTGAGCTTGGCCCGCGCCGCCACCGAGGCCAGCCCGGAGGAGGCCGAGGCCTGGTTCGCGCGCTCGGACGCGGAGCTGGCCCTGGGCGACACCGCCGCCGCCCGCCGCGCGCTCAACACCGCCGCCCGGCTGTTGCAGAACCCCGACGCCGACCTCAAGCGCCGCGCGCGCATCGCCCGCGCTGAAGGCGATCGTCTCGGCGCCTTGGCGCACCTGCGACACCGCCTCACGCTCTACCCCTCCGACGGCGAGGCGCTGTGGTTCTACGCGCTCACGGTGATGGAGCCCGGCCTAGAGGCCCACCGCCCCACGTTCAACGCCGATCTCGATCGCGCCATGGCCCGGCTGCACCCTGAAGCCCGGCCGCTGGACTTTGTGATCGCCGCGCTGCACCTCGTGGGCCGAGGCGGCGCGGAGACCGAGCGCCTGATGAAGCAGGGCATCTCGCGGGACTGTGATCCCATCGACGACGCCTCCTCCAAGGACAACTGCGTCGCCTGGTACATGGCCATGGGCGGGAGCGCTGAAGACGAGGCCCTGGCGCTCATCCGGGGCGCCGTCGCCGCCAAACCCCACCGCTCGGACTACCTCGACACCTTGGCCATCGTGCTTTTGGGCCGGGGTGAGCTCGCTGAGGCCGCCGAGGCCTCGGCCGCCGCCGCGCGACTGGCGCCCGACCGCTTTTACCACCTCTGGCAGACCGAGCGACTGGGCGCGCTGGCGAGCGCCGCCGCCGTGAAGTAGACTGGCGTTCTCTGGCGCCAGGAGCTCCGCGTGGCTCACCTTCGACTCCTCACGCTCGTCGTGCTGGGCTGTGGCCTCAGCGGCCTCGCCTTGGCCACCTCGGCGCCGCCTCCCGCGCCGACCACCGCGCCCACCAAGGCCGTCGTCGCCAGCGTCTATGACGGCGACACGATGACCTTAGACACCGGCGACAAGGTCCGCGTCTCCGGCGTGAACACCCCGGAGCTCAAGCCGCTGGAGGCCTACGGGCCCCAGGCCCGAGACGCCACGGCGGAGTTTGTGCTCGGCAAAGAGATCACCCTGCTCTACGGGGCGGTGAACCGCGACAGCTACGGTCGCCTGCTCGCCTGGGTGCGTGTGGACGGCAAACCGCTGGAGCTTGAGCTCCTGGAGCGTGGCTTGGGCCACGTCTTCCTCATCCCGCCCGTCGAGATCGGCGACGTCGGCGAGATGTTGGCCACCCAAGGCCGGGCCCGGGCGGCCAAGCGCGGCATCTGGAGCACCGAGAGCTACCAGGGCAGCCTGCACATCACCTCGTTCCACGCGAACGCCCCCGGGGACGACCGGGAGAACATCAACGGCGAGTACCTGCGGGTGTGCAACGTGCTCACCGAGCCCGTGAACCTCGACGGTTACCGCATGAACAACACCTCGGGGCGCTCCTTCCCCTTGCCCGCCGTCGTCGTGCCCCCCGGCTTCACCTTCAAGGTCTTCTCTGGCCGAGGGGAGCACGTCAGCGACACCCAGCAGCAGCTTGAGGTGTACCTGGGCAGCGACTCGCCGATCTGGAACAACTCCAAGGACCGCGCGACGATCTACGACCGCTACGGCAAGGTCGTCGACGCCCGCGACCACGAGGTCGAGAGCGCCATGGACTGAGGCCTAGACCGCTTGGTCTAGCTCTCGCGGTTGGCGTTCGTGAAGTGCGCGCCGCCTTCAGTGGGGCGGTGCGGGCTGTTGCGCCGGGCGAAGAAGGCGTCCCGCAGGTACGCCGCGAGGAGCTGGCGGCCTGAAGGCCCCACCTTCAAGAAGCGCTCGCGGAGCACGTTGAAGACCTCATCGTCGCGCTGCTGGGGGAACGGCACCTTCGCGATCTTGTGGAGCGCCTGGTCCAAGAAGTCGGCGGTCTCGGCGTTGAAGGGCACCTGGGCCTCGTCAAACACGTCGCTCAGCCAGTCGAGGTAGTCAGCGGCCATGAGGTCTCCTGAGAGGGGGGTTTATTGCCCGCCGCCGTCGAGGTCGTCAAGGGGCTCCCCGTGAAGGAGCGCACGAACCCGGGCCATGAGCGGGATGAGGGAGCTGTGGGTGACGAGGCGCACGGCGTCTTGGAGAGGAAACCAGCGGACCTCCTCGATGCCCTCGTCTTGCGCCGGGCGGAAGATCTCCGGCGGCAGGGGCGCCTCGACCAGGTAGACATGGAGCGTCTTGAGGCGGGGGTCCCCTTCAGGGGTGCGGAAGCCGTAGCGCACCTGGCCGAGCCGGTGGGTGATCGTGAGATCGGCGGAGAAGCCCATCTCCTCTTGCATCTCGCGCAGCGCGGCTTGTTCGGGCGTCTCGCCGGGCTCAAGTTTGCCTTTGGCGATCTCCCAGGTCACCCGGCGGCTGCGGGCGCAGGCCACGAGCGCGAGCTCCAAGCCGCCCCGATCCCGGCGCAACAAGAGGCCCCCGGCGGAGATCTGCTCACGGAAGCCGCCGCGCAGGTTCAAGACGTACCGCGCGGGCACCCGATCGGCGACGAAGAGGCCCTCGCGCACCCGGCGAATCGCCACGCCCTCCCGCCGCGCGCGACCGGCGTCCACATAGAGCACGGCGGGCTCTTGGTTGAAGCGGTGGGCGATGCGCCAGGCCTCGGACTCGCCTGTGGAGAGGAACACCTGGCGACCCTGGCTGGGGATGACCCCGCCAGAGTGGAAGAACCGCTCGGCCCGGGCCCGGGTGGTGCCGTGGTAGAGGATGTCGGGCACGGTGAGCCCACGCCGCGACCGCGCCCCGCCAGCGGCGGAGGACGGGGGATCGTTGGTGTCGCGGGGGTCGCTCATCAGCTCCATTCTAGCCCGTCGCGGCGTCGCGTGCGCCGTGCCTCGCGCCCAAACGCTCAGTCGGTGAGCATCTTCAGCAGGCCGCCGCAGCCCGCGACCATGAGGCTGCCCAAGCCGACGACGGCGCCGATGATGTAGCGCGGCTGGAAGATCGCGCCGGACTTCACGCGCCAGTACCCACGGGCGGCGTCGGCGATGGGCTTCTGGCGCATCAGGTTGGTCATCGCCTGGCGCTGCAGCTCGTTCTGGAGATCTCCCGCCGTCGGCATCCGTCGCCCGCCGAGGCGCACATCGCTGGCGCGACCGGCGCTCTGCCCCGCGCTGGCGGTGCCCGCCTCGGGCTCACCGACGATGAACCGGGGGCCGCCGGCGTGGCCCAAGGCGAAGCTGTCGCCGACCTTGAGCGTCGCCGAGCCGTCGATGCGGGCAGCCCGGGCGCCTTGGAAGACGTAGACCTCGGCGCCGTACTCCGTGGCCTGCACGGTGTACTGGCCCGGCGCCCGGGGCGCGATGAAGGCGTGCACGCCGACGAGGCCCGGCGCGGGGTTGAGCGTGATGTTGCACTTGCTCGGATCGGTGCCGATGGCGACCATGACGCCCTCAAAGGGGCCAAAGACCGCCCCGCCGAGCTCAGGGGGCAACGCGAGGGTGAAGACTGCGGCGGCCATACGCACCTCGAAGGCTTGGCCCCTTTTACCCTACCCGGCGCCAAAGAGCCCGAGCTGGGCGCCCCGGGCCGGGCGGCGGAAGGGGCTGGGGCTGGGCCAAGGCGGCGGCGGGCCATAGCCGAGGCGGCGGGTCCAGAGCTGAAACACCTGCATCGTGAGCTTGTGGGCCTCGCCGCCGTCCTTCGCGGCGCGCAGGCGCTGGATCGCCCCCTCGGCGCGGAGCGGCAGGCGCTCGCGGAGGCGCTCCTCAAAGACGGCGGCCACAGGCGGCGTGAGCCGGGCGAGGCCCGTCCAGGCCCAGCGCGCCCCGGCCTCCCAAGCGGCCTGGAGCGCCTGGGGCAAAAGCTCGTCGTTCACCCCCGGCAGAAGCGGCGCGAGGCTCACGCCCACGGGCACCCCGGCGTCCGCGAGCGCGCGGATGGCGCGAAGCCGGGCGGCGGGGGGCGGCGCGCCGGGCTCCAAGGCGCGGGCGCGCTCGGCATCCAGAATCGGCAGGGAGATCGTCACCTGCGCCGCGCCCACCGCCGCGAGCTGGGTGAGCAGATCCAGATCCCGGGTGATCAACGGCGAGCGCGTGATGATCAACAGCGGGTTCTTGTGCTCGGCGAGCACGGCGACGCAGGCCCGGGTGATCTCCAGGCGCCGCTCGATGGCCTGGTAACAGTCCGTCGCCCCCGACATACACACCGCCTCGCCCGCCCAGCTCCGGCGGCTGAGCGCCTCCTCCAAGAGCCTCGGCGCGTCGCGCTTCACGGCGATCACCCGCTCAAAGTCTACGCCCGCGCCCAAATCCAGGCGCTCGTGGTACTCCCGGGCGTAACAGTAGGCGCAGGCGTGCGTGCAGCCCCGGTAGGGGTTGAGGCTCCAGGCGAAGCCCATGGAGGGATCTGGGTTTTTGGAGAGGATCGAGCGGGACTGATCCTCGATGAGCTCGATCTTGGGGATCGGCGCCTCGCCCTCGTCCCACTGAATGATCGTGCCCCCGAAGCGGCTGGGCGGGTTGTCGGCGTACCTGCTCATTCGTTCAGTCTATTCAGAGATGGTCCCGAAGGCTGTTAATTTGGTCCCCTCCCCCATCGGATCCATCGCCCATGTGCCGCCTGTTTGGCTTTCGCAGCGTCCTGGAGAGCCAGGTCCACAAGTCGCTCCTCTCCGCCGACAACGCCCTCGCGGTGCAGAGCGCCGCGCACCCCGACGGCTGGGGCGTGGCCTACTACGTCGCCGGCGCGCCGCACGTGCTCAAGTCCGTGGGCGCGGCGCGGCACAACACGCTCTTTCAGCGTGTGGGCGGCATCATGTCGTCCCAGACGGTGCTCGCGCACATCCGCAAGGCCACCCAAGGCGAGCTGTCGATGATCAACTGCCACCCCTTCCAGCACGGCCGCTGGGTGATGGCGCACAACGGCGACGTGCCGAGCTTCTCCCAGCACCGCGCGGCCCTGATGGAGCGTGTGGCCCCCCTCGTGCGCCGCTACATCCTCGGCGACACCGACAGCGAGCTCATCTTCCACCTCTTCTTGACCCACCTCTCCGACGAGGCCGAGCTGACCCGCCGCGGCACGCCCCTGCCCGCCGTGGTCCGCGCCCTGCGCCGCACCGTGGCCCTCGTTCGGGAGATCTGCGACGGCGACACCCCCGCCGAGCGCTCCTTGTTGACCCTCATGGTGACCGACGGCGAGCTCCTCGCCGCGCACCAAGGCGGCCGCGAGCTGCACTTCTCCACCTACAAGGCCCGCTGCCCCGAGCGCACCCTCTGCCCCTTCTTCTCGCCGGAGTGTGAGGCCCCGCCCAAGAGCGGCCACGTCAACCACCTGATCCTCACCAGCGAGCCCCTGCAGGGCGAGAACATCTGGACGCCGCTGAAGGAGGGCGAGATCGCCGCCGTGGACCACGCCATGCGGTTTGTGCATCTGGGGGCCGAGGAGCGGCTGGGTTAGTGTGGGGGGGAGGTGATGTGATGGCCGACGCGGTTGAGCAGACGATCACGCTCCCCAAATGGTGCGACCCCCGCCTCATCCGCGCGCCCTCCGCCATTCACGGCGTCGGCGTACACACCACGGCGCCCATCGCGGCGGGTGAGATCGTCATGCGC
>JBEAVX010000080.1:0-2610 GCA_041160755.1 Pseudomonadota bacterium | reverse complement strand
CCCCGCGACCGTGCGCCGATGCCCTTGCCCGAGGCGGCCACCCTCGTCGCGGCGCTGGGCGAGGCCCGCGCCCAAGCCCAAGCCGCCCAAGACGCCCAGGCCAAGGCCGAGGCCGAGGTGGCCCAAAAACGTGCCGAGAACGCCCTGCTCACCGAGCAGATCCAGGCGCTCACCGGCGTCGTGACGCGGCTCTCCCGGGCGGTGGACGAGGTGGCGGGCTTCCGCCGCGAGGCCGTGACCGTGCTGGGTGCGCGGGCCTCGGGCGCTGAAGGGGAGGCGGACGCGCTCGCGCGGCAGGTGGAGGAGCTGCGCGCCGACCTGCTCAAAAAAGACGCCGAGATACGCGCCGCCCGGCGAGAGCAAGATCGCCTCAACGACGCCTTGCTCATCGCCACCCGTGAGGGCGAAGACGCCGGGGCGCGGCAGGTGGCGTTGGGGCGCCTACTCGACACGATCAAACAGGAGCGGGACGCGCTCAAGGCGCGGCTGCGGCGGGGGTGGTGGCGGTCGTGAGGGCGTCGTGACCGGGGCGGTGGCTTGACGGGCCTGTCGCACCCCACCCCGCACAGATCACGCGCTGCCTCAGCTCACCCAGGCTCACCGCGACCCGGGCTGCCCCCACGGCCTCCTCCCCGAAGAGGTCGCCGCCAATGCGGTTCAAGACGTGCTAAGTCACCTCCCATCCTGATCTTCCTCGGAGCCCCCGATGTCCGTCACCGCCCTCGTCGCCCGCTCGTCCCGCGTCATGGTCCACCAGAAGAAGGAGCTTCTGGAGATGGTGACCGACTTTGAGGGGCGCAACCGCTACTCGCTCAAGGACGACAAAGGCGCGGAGATCGGCTACGCCGCAGAGGAGAGCGGCGGCATGGGCGGGATGTTGCTGCGCAGCGTCATGGGCCGGGCGCGGGCGATGACCATCCACCTCTACGACACCAACCGCCAGAAGATCGGCCGGGTGGTCAAGCCGTTCGCGTTCTTGTTCCCCACCGCCGAGGTCTTCTCCGGGGAGACCCGCATCGGCGCCGTCGAGAAGCTGTGGACGTTCTTTTTGCCCCGGCTGCGCGTCACCGACGCCCAAGGCCAAGAGCGCTTTGTGCTCAAGCGCCGCTTCTTGCGCCGGGAGTTCGCCGTGCTCGACGGATCGGGCAAAGAGGTCGGGCTGATCGCGAAGAAGTGGGGCGGCGGCCTCAAGGAGATCTTCACCGACGCCGACAGCTTCGGGGTCGAGTTCTCCGACCCCTCCCTCAACGAAGACGACCGCGCGCTCTTGCTCGCCTCGACCTTCTTCATCGACGCGCTGTTCTTCGAGGGCAAGTGAGCCCCTGGGCCGCTCAGCGACCCCTCAGGTGAAGCCAGCACAGGCGGGTGTGCTCCTCAAAGGTCGGCCAGCCTGAGCGGACGACGGCCTCGCCGGGCTCCCCCGCCGCGCGGCTCTCCTCGGGGCGACACACCCGCCGGGCGGTCAGGCGGAGGGCTGGCGCGGCGGCGGTGATCGTCTCCACCAAGGCCCGGAACGGCGCGCGGGACTCTCCTGAGTCGGTGAGGCCCTCGACGAGCCGCAGGTGCAGGCCGTCTTCGCCCCAGAGGTCGAGCACGCCGAGGCGCCGCTCGTCGAGGACCGTCGGCCCGACGCCGAGGGTCTTCCGCGCGAAGCGCCCCGGCGCTGAGGCCGAGCGGCTGCGCACCACGGTCACCTCGCCGAGCACGCCCAAGACCGGCGCCGTCCACGGCCACGGCGATCCGGTGAGCGCCCGGACCTCCTCGGGGTCACCCTCCCAATAGGCGCGCCCGTCGAGGGCCCACACCGGACCGCCCCAGACGAAGGATCGCGCCAAGGCCGGACGCCCGAGCCGCTGAACCATGCTGCGATGCAGCACGCTCACCGGGACGCCCTCGGCGCGCAGGCGCTCGGCGCGGGCCTGAAGCGCCGCCTCGTCGTCTCCCCGCTGCACCACCTTGGGGGACGCGGAGACCGCGTGGAGCCGCGCCGTGGCGAGGTCTTGGCCCAAGGCGCTCGCCAAGGCCGGGGCGCGGGCGGCGTCCGCGAGGCCGTCGATGACCAGCGCCCATCCAAAACGGAACAGGGGCAAGGGCACGGCGCCGGCCTCGGCGGCCACCGCAGGCGCGACGGCGGGCTCCACGGCGGGCTCCAGGGCGGGCTCCACGGCGAGCTCCGGCAAGATCCCCGGGAGGCGCGCGGCGAGCTGTCGCAAGATCTCCACCGCAGCGAGCAGCTCCCCGTCCGTGAGCCGCTCACGGGCCCGCGTGACGGCCTCCTCCGCCTCGGTGAGCGCCTGGAGCGCCTGGGCGGCGGGGTCCAGCGGCGGAGGAAGGGGGGCCACCTCCCCGGCGACGGATGCGTCGGGCGATGTCTCAGCCGATGCGACACCCGATGCGACACCGGATGCGACAGGCGACACGGCTGCGGAGACCGGCCCGGCGTCGATCGGCGCGACAAACGAAGATGCGACAGGCGATGTGACAGGTGCCCCCACGACCGGCGCTGTCACATCCACCGTCGGGCTTGATGCGACACCCTCGGCGGCCTCCGCTGGCGCGGTGTTGGCCTGCCGCAGCGCCTCGTGCAGCGCCTTCACCCCTTTGCCGCGC
>JBEAVX010000143.1:0-6017 GCA_041160755.1 Pseudomonadota bacterium | reverse complement strand
GGGCGGCGTGTCCTCCGCTCAGTCCGACAGGCGCCAGGTGGTGAGGCTTGACCCCGACGCGACGGTGACACGCTCGCCCTGGGGGTGAAGGCACCAAAGATCGCCTCTGGCCCCCGGCACGAGGGCGCGGGCGCCGGTGTGAAGGTCGACCACGGCGCGGGGGTGGGCCCGAGCCCGGCCGCTGGGGGTGACCTGCTCGACCCGCAGCCCATGACGCGCCGTGAGCGTGGGCAGCTCCCACAGCGCGTCTGTCCGGTGCCCCATGACCATGAGCCAATCGGGCGAGACGAACAGAAGCTCCGTGAAGGCCGGCGCGGGGCCGCGCCGCTCATCGAGGATCGTGTGTTGTCCACCGGCCCAGCGGTGCAGCGAGGTGATGGACACGTCGCCGTGGCGGTGGGTCACGAGCGCGAACAGCTCGTCTGTGCCGGGTCGCACGGCGGCGGCGCTGGCCTCAAACACTGACCCCTCTGGCCGCGGCACGCTCATGCGGCGCAGCGCCTCGCCACGAATCACGTCCCACAGCGTCCCCCGCCAGACCGGGCCGGGCTCCACCGCCGCGACGAGCACGGCGTCAGCGTCATCACCCCGCGCGCCGAACGACAAGAGCCCCATGGTGCGCGCGTCGAGGGTGCCGACCACCTCCCGGCGTGTCATGTCCCAAACCGGCACAGACTCCTGGGACGCCATCGGGACGAGGCGATCGTTCGGGAGCGCGATGAGGCGTCTCACGGGCCAGTCCCCGTCCAGAGTCAGGCTTGGTGACGACATGAGGGTCTCGCCGTCAAAGCGCCGCACCTTCGGATGCACCGCGAGCGCGAGGGCCCCGCTGGAGAGCAGCGCGGCGTCCTCGGTCGGTTGGGTCTCCCCCGCGCAGACGAGGCGAGGCGAGTCCCCAGGGCCGACGAGCCAAGTGTCAAACCGGCCGTCCGCCCGCGCGACACACCACCACAGCCGCGTGTCGTCGAAGGCGCCGAGGGCGTAGGGGGTGGTCCCTGCATCGAGGTGAACCACCCGCTCCTCTACGAGGCGCATCATCGTTCACACCCTCGGGCGAAACAATAGCCCTTCCGTTCGCTGGTGGTCTTAAACTTGTTGGCGTCACAGATGGCCCAGTCTTGCCGGTCCGCCTCCTCGGGCAGCCCAGACCGACAGAACTCGATCCAGTCGGTCGAGGTCTTGCCCGCCATCGAGAGGCAGGTCTTACACCACGCCTCCGTGGCCTCAAACGCGCCCAGGGGCGCCCCCGCCCCGCTCTCCGCCCCCGCGAAGGTGTCCAGGCTGTCGATCCGCCGCGCGCTCCCCCGCTCCTCCACCCGCGCCCAGGTCCCCGACACGTCACAGCGGCCGTCGGCGTCGCACACCTCCAGGCTCAGCGTGTAGAGCCCCGGCGCCTCGGCGGTGAGCGTCGCGAAGGGGCTCTCCGCGTCGTGCAAGACGGCGCCCTCGCCCGGCGAGACGGACCAGGCGTAGCTGAGCGCGTCGCCCTCGGAGAAGCTGCCGTCCAGCGCGGCCTCGGCGCCGACGGGCAGCACGCGCGGATCGCCCGCGTCCGCCCGGGGCGGAACCTCGGCTGCGCAGGAGACGAGGAACAGGGCGGGGAGCAGGCGGAGCATGGGTAGACCAGCGTGGGGGCGTCTCTGAGCCCAGGAGATAAAGGGGAGCCTACGACATGGAGGAGCGCCGTGGCAAGGGGCTCCTCTACAAGACGCGCCCCTGCCATGGGTCACCCAGCGGCGAGCCAAGCGGCCAACCGTGTCCTCAAGCGCCTCTCAACTCCCGGCGGTTGGGCCTACGGCGGGCGCGCAGGCGCCCAGCAGCATCACCGGGAGGAGGGCGCGGATCATGGCGAGGTGATCCAGGGGATGGGGTCATCGTCATCCAACGCTTTCACCACAATCTCAGGGAGCAACACTGAGTCCGAAGAGAGACCATCCCGCACAGTGAGCTTTACCTTATAGGTCCCGCTCTTGTCGGCCGTGAAGCTCGTGATCTCGCTTGTGCTGTCGTCGATGGCCGTCGTGGAGTCTGCGGGCACAGCGTAGAAGCTCCACCGATAACGCAGCGTGTCACCGTCGGGGTCGCTCGATCCGCTCCCGTTCAGGCGCACCGTCGAGGACGAACGGAACGACTTGCTCGCCATGGCGACGGCCTCGGGGGGTCGATTGTTGCCCAGTCGCCCAGGCTTCTTCACGGAGAAGCCCAAGGCTCTGGTCCCAGCGAGGCCCGAACGGGTCGCCGTCTCACCAACCCAAGCCTCGGTCTCCGCGCGGTCGCAGGCGCCATAAGAATTGCAGACCTCTAGACCGAGCACATAGGTGCCCTCGGTCTCGGGAATCAACATCGCCGCGCTGCTGTCAGCGTCCTCTAGGGTGAAGTTGGCGTCTGCAGGAGCTTCCAGCACAGTCCACTGGAAGCGGAGAGACTCACCGGCAGACGTGCTGCCATCGAAAGCGAAGATCTGGCCAGGGGCGCCGTGGACGTTGAAGCCCGCGTCGGCGGTCGGTCCTGCGGCGGGCGCGCAAGCACCCAGCAGCAGAAGGCTCAGCCCGAGGGGGCGAGACATAGGGATTCCTCAGAACACGCCCTTCGTGGGGCCGACGGATTTGAAGAACTGGGGGGTGTTCACACCAGCGAAGAACGCCTTGGTGTCGCCGTCCTCAAAGAACATCTCAAAACGCTCCGCGTCGATGACCGCGAGCGCCACGAGGTGTTTGAGGGCCTCACGTTTGTCCCCGGAGAGGGCGTAGAGCGCGGCCAAGTAGTACCGGGCATACGCCGGGCTCTCCTCCCGAATCGCCTCGGCGTGCTGGAAGGCGAGCTTGAGGATGTGGGGCTCCTGCGTCGCCAAGGAGAAGTGCCAGAGCACGTCCATCGCGTCACGTCGGGAGCGTGCCCCATCCCCCCCAGACTCCACCTCCATCCGAACGAGGCTCAGCGCCAGATCCAGATTGCGAGCGTCCTCGGCGATGCGCGCGTGGTACGCGAACGTCTTCGCGACCCTCAACCGCGTGTGCGAGTCAAGCGGCGCCTGGGTCGCGTCGAGCAGCAGCTTGAGGGCGTCGCGGTCGAGCTCGCCCACGCGCTGGTTGTGGTGTTTGCGCAGGGCGGCGAGCTGGATCTTGGCGTCGGCGGCCACGACGAAGGCCCGTACGGTCCAGATCCCGGCGCGACCATCACGGGCCTCGGCCAACACACGCTCGCCGAGGGTGTGCATGTCTTCAGCGAGGGGGTCGGGCTCGGCGAGGCGGAACTTCTGGCCGGCGTACCAGGTGACGTAGAGCAGCTCCTCGGTCTTGGTCTCGGGGGAGGCCGCGACGGCCAAGGCGGCGGCGACGGTGCTCATGCGCGTCGCGGCGCGACCGGCGAGGGACTGGGTGAAGAACTTGAAGGCGCCCTCGCGGTCCTCCCGCAGCATCTGGGCGAAGCCGTCGCGGACGAGCTCGGGGCGCTCTAAGGCGTCGCCCTCGTACACCCGCTCCGTGGGGTCGGGGTGGCGCAGGCCGAGCTGCTCGCGCAGGTGCAGGGCGAGGTCGTTGAAGTCGTCCAACAGCGCCCGGTCGGTGTCCATCGACAAGAAGCCGTTCTGGCCCGAGGGGCGCAGGCGCAGCTCAGGGACGGCCTGGAGGTGGTGCAGCCACGCGGACTGGCTCGTCGTGGGGCTCCAGTCTTCAGCCGGATCGAGCTCGGCGTAATGCACCCGGAGATCGGCCCCGCGCAGGGCCGCGAGCTCTTTGAGCGCCTTGGCGCTGCGGCGCAGGGGGCCGAGCTGACCCGCGGTGATCAGCACGAGCGCGTCAGGCAGGTTCGCCGCCAGGGCCACGCCGAGGCTCGTGCTCGCGGGCGGGAGCAGGGTGACGATGAGGTCGAACGCCTGGCCGTGGAGCGTGACGCCGAGCAGGCTCTCGCGCAGGGCGTGCACGGCGCGGCCGCCGGGCGTCGCCGGGCGCTGACGCTCGGCGGTCTCATACGCCGGGATGAGGCCGATGGCGCCAGGCGCGACCCCATCGCGCAGCTCGCGGGAGATGGCGACGCCGACATCAAGCACCTGGGGCAGCCCTCGGGCGTCGCGCAAGAGCGCACGCACGCTGGCGCCGCTGGGCGTGGGCTCGGTGCGCGCACGCGCCCAGTCCGTGAGGTCACCCGCGCCCGGGTCTCCATCGACCAAGAGCACCCGATACCCCTGGGTCGCCAAGCTGTAGGCCAACACCAGCACACCAGAGGACAGCCCCAGCCAGGGGGTCTCTGCGAGGACGCCGATGAGGAGGGGCTGGGACAACGGGGCTCCAGAAGATGAAGCGAGCATAGCATGTGCGGACGAAATGTGGTCAAGCGCCGATCCAAAAAAATCGTGGGCGCCAACATCGGGTGTGCGGGGGCGCGTAAGGGGTGTGCCGGTTACCGAAGGAGCCTATGGCGACCGACCCCATTCGACAGATCTTCACGCGATTCGAGAAGAACCTCCAACGCACAACGGGGCTGGTCAACTCGTTCTATCCGGCGCCGGGCAAAGCGGGGCAACCGGAGACCCTGCGGTCGGACTTGATTCGGGCGGCGGTCGTGCTCCTGCACGCGACCGTTGAGGATCTCCTGAGGTCTCTTGAGATCGAGCTCATCGATCGTTGTGTCCACCCCAGAATGCGCCTGGGAAGTGTGAAGTTCGCCCTTCCCGGCGAAGCGAGAGGTCGTGAGACCATCGGCCTCAAGGAGCTGGTGGCGGCGTACCCGTCCGGTAGTGTGCAGTCCATCTTGACGGACGCCCTCACGGCGCACAAGCCAGACAGGCTGGTCAGCCTTGAGTCGGAGACCTACAACAACGTCGCGGAAGTAAAGAGGGCCTTAGAGAGACTTCAGATTCCTATCGGCGCTGATCCAAACGAACCCTACGGGTTGAGCAGCAAAGACTGGGGCCTGATCGCGGCGATGACGACACGACGACACCGCATCGCTCATCGAGCCGATCGAAACGACCTAGTCGGCCAGGGGCATCACTTTGCCAAACCTATCAAGCCGGCCGACTTCCAGGGCTGGGTTGACACGGTTCGGAAGCTCGGCAACGCTATACAACAGCGACTCTAGCACAAGGCACCACAATGACGACTCTCACCCCTGAGCAGCTCAAAGCGGACCTAGAGAAGCTTCTGCCGCTGCATGACAAGTCCATCGAGGTCGCTGGCTCTGCGGGGCATCTTGTCGTGCTTGTGCTCTCACCCGAGTACGCTGAGATGGGCGACAACGACCGCCAATCACAGGCATGGGTTCTGCTCGCTGACCGTTACGGGGATGAGGCGGCTTCGGAGGTCGAGTTCGTCTTCACCCTGACGCCTGAGGAGCATGAGGAGCTCGTGCGGCTCGCGGCCGAGGAGGACGCTGAGGATCTTGACGATCCGCCCGCGCGGGTCGCCGCCGGCTCGTGAGGCGTCTCAGCGCCTAAGCGCGCGCGCCGCGCTCACCAGCGCGGGTCGCCTCCGGCGCTTAAGGCCACTCAACGCCAAGGTGAGCGCCCTCACCCAATCACCCCCCCATGAAACGTCCACCGCCCCAACGGCAGCGCCGCCGCGTGGGCATGACACCACCGCTGCCAAGCCCGCTGGTGCGCCACCTGCACACGCCAGGGGCCCTCGCTGTCGAAGGGCAGGGTGTGGCCGGTGGTGATCACGAGCTCGTCGTAGGCGCCGCGCCGCACGAAGGGGTCGTCGTCGCCGAGCTTCTTCACCAAGACCGCCGGGCTCATGGGCAGGCCATCGCGGTAACGCACGCCGTCGCGGAACTGGTGGCGGCGGTCCTCCCAGATGCGCTCCCAGCGGGAGTGAACGCCGGGCTCCTCAGGATCCTCGCGGTGACCGAGGATCAGCTCCAAGGCGCCGCAGGCCACGGCGACGAGGGTGCGGTCGCGGATGGTCAAGGCGTGGATGAGCCGGGGCACGGCGCGGGGGTCGCCCAGGTAGCCGAGGCCCTGCACCGCCGAGGCCGCGCGCTCGGTGGGGGCGTCCTCGATGGAGCCCAAGAGCAGGAGC
>JBEAVX010000114.1:0-6756 GCA_041160755.1 Pseudomonadota bacterium | reverse complement strand
ACCGCTACCGCTTCTTGGGCACCGACTTCACCCTCGACCTCACCGACGCCCAGATCACCGCGATTCAGTCCGTCTCCACCGAGGGCAACCAGACCTACGTCGGCCTCTGTGAGCACGTCATCCACTACTACTACAACGACGGCGCCAGCTACGACTACGCCTTCGGCTTCCGTTTCTTTGACGGCACCGAGACCTCCTATGGCACCTCCAGCTACAGCCCCTACGACATCAAGGTGACCGCGGACGGCTGCGCGGTGAACGGCGGCGAGGGCGGCGCGCTCTCGAAGGCCACGACGTTTGAGATCAACAGCGTGAAGGTGCCTGTCGTGAACGTGCAGTGCCGCGACTGTGGGGACACCGCGCCAGAGAAGTTCGGCAGCCCCCTGATGTCCTACCCGGCCTACCTTCGTTAAGCCCTGCCAGGGAAGGGCTTTACAAGCGCCCGATCTTCGGCCATCCTGGGGGCTCCCCCTGCCAGGATGGCCCTCGTGCTGCGCTCCGTCCGACTGCTCACGCCGCTCTTCGCCCTGTTTGTGCTCGCCTGTGACGACACCAAAGACGCCACCACAGAGACGGGGATCCTGCCGGGACTCCGCGATGAGGACGGCGACGGCTACACGGACGAGGAGGACTGCGACGACAACGACGCCGAGGTGAACCCCGGCGCCGAGGAGCGCTGCGACGGGCTCGACAACGACTGTGACGGCTCGGTGGACCAAGACGCCGCTGACGCCACCGCCGTCTACGCGGACGCCGACGGGGACGGCTACGGCGCCGGGGCCGCGACCTTGTCCTGCGATCCGCCCGCAGGGTTCGTGCCTCTGGACGGCGACTGCGACGACAACGACTCGGCCTTCTTCCCCGGCGCCACAGAGACCGACTGCGCTGATCCCAACGACTACAACTGCGACGGCTCCGTAGGCTTTGAGGACAACGACGCCGACGGCTTCCCCGCCTGCTTGGAGTGCGACGACGGCGCCCGGGCCGTGAACCCCCTGGCGGTCGAGGTCTGTGATGAGATCGACAACGACTGCGACGGGCAGATCGACGCCGACGCCGTCGACACCACCCGTTACCACCAAGACGTAGACGGCGACGGCTTCGGCGACCCCGACTTCTTCACCGACACCTGCGCCATGCCTGAAGGGTACACCGAGGACGACGGCGACTGTGACGACAGCCGCGCGGCGGTGAACCCCGACGCTGAAGAGCTCTGTGATGAGCTGGACAACGACTGTGACGGGGAGATCGACCCGCCGAGCGCCCTAGACGCCCAGACCTGGTACGGGGATGGCGACGGCGACGGCGTCGGGGTCGCCCGCCTGGCGGTGGTCGCCTGCGTGGCGCCAGACGGCTTCGTCGCCACCACTGAAGACTGCGACGACGGCGACGACTCGGCCTATCCCGGCGCGACGGAGGTGTGTGACGAGGTAGACAACGACTGCGACGGCGAGACCGACGAGGGCGTCCAGACCGGCTGGTTTGCCGACCTGGACGGGGACGGCTACGGTCAAGACGCCACGGCGCTCATGGCCTGTGAGGCGCCCACGAGCCTCTACGTCGCCACCGGCGGCGACTGTGACGACGGCGCGGACGACGTGTACCCCGGCGAGAGCCCTGGCTGTGACGGCCTCGACCACGACTGCGATGGCCTCATCGACAACGACGCTGACCTCGACGGCTTCTCGGATGAGGCCTGCGGCGGCGACGACTGTGACGACAGCGACGGCGCCATCACCCCCGAGGTGGACGGGGCCTGCGCCTTGGGCGCCGACTGCCTCAGCATCTTGACCGCCGGGCTCTCCACTGGCGACGGGACGTACACGATCGACCCTGACGGCGCCGGGATCGGCGCCGCCCCGTTTGAGGTGGCGTGTGACATGACCACCGACGGCGGCGGCTGGACCCAGCTCGCGGACGAGGACTACACCGTCGAGGGCTGCCCCGGCGCCTGGTTGAAGAGCAGCAGCTCCGGCTATTGCCACCGCGGCACCGCCCGAGGCAGCGCCGCGTCCGCCGAGTTCGACAGCTTCGGCATCACGTACAGCGAGGTGCTCGGCGCGTTGACGGGCTACCAGTACGCGAGCATGAACGGCTTCTGGTACACGAGCGGTCGCACCATCGACGACTACTACGTCGATGGCATCTCGATCACCCACGGCGTGAGCGGCGCTCGAACCCACATCTGGACCTACGCCGTCGGCATGACCTACAATGGGCGTTACGCCTATGACTGCCCCGACCGAGGCGGCACCGCCGCGCCCAGCTTCGTCGGCACAAACTACACCTGCGACACCGGCAACCTCAGCTCGACCACCTGGGCCTATCAGTGGTACAGCACGGCGGCCTTCGCCGATGAGGGTTTCCAGCGGACGCTGTCCTCCCCGACAGACGACGCCATCGAGGTACGCCTGATCGCCGACGAGGAGTCCTCCGCCCACACCTACAGCGAAGACGTCGGGGTGAGCGCCATCGAGCTCTGGGTGCGTTAGCCCCGAACCCAGCGCGCGGCGCGCCAAAGGCCGAGCAGGGCCAAGCTCACGATCGCGATGTCCGCCGTGAGCCACTTCACGGCGTTCGCCGCGCAGGCGACGATCAACACGGCGGTCGTCTGGGGCCAGACCTCGGCGGCGAGGCCCACAAAGAGCAGGTTCTCCGTGAGGTCTGCGGCGACGGTCACCGGCAGCAGCCACGGCAGCCAGCCAAGACGCGGCGGCGCGAGCCGGGCCAAGGCGCCGGAGATCGCCACGCCGTAGGCCAGCGGGTAGAGCACATCGAGGAAGGACGTCTTCACATAGGCCGCCCGGCCCTCGGCCCCCAAGGCCTCCAGCGTGGCCACTAGCGTCTTCGGCGTCGCGGGGTGGAGGAGATCGGGCACCGGATCCACCCCAAACACCCCGACGACGATCCCGTTGAGCGCGATCGACAGGCCCAAGGCGGCGATCACGGCGACGGGCAGCGCCCAGGCCGGGCGCCAGGTCCCCGAGAGCCAGCCCACGGCGCGGTCCTTCCAGGTCATCCGGGCGGGCGTAGCGTCAGACAGAGGCACCTCCTCCGCCCAGTGTACCTCTTCAGTGTGCCCCGTCGGCCATCCGTCGGAGCTGGGCGTCGCTCTCTTCATCGGCGGGGAAGAAGGTCTCGATGGTGAGCTCTTGGGCGGTGACGTCCATCGGGGTGCCGAACGCCGTGAGCACGGTGAACAGGCGCAGGTCGTAGGGCGGGCGGCGCAGGTGAACGGTCAGAAACGGCTGGGGCGCGAGGTCGCGCAGGCTCGCGCGGCTGGGCACGTCGGGGTAACGGGAGAGCTCCGCGAGCAAGGCCGCGTGACCACGACCCTCGGGGAGCAGCTCCGTCTCGCGGTGAAGCCGGGCGACGAAGCTCCAGCACAGCTCGTCCCAGTTCACGATCACCGGGCGCAGGCCCTCGGGGTGAAACATCGCGTGCACGAGGTTCTGGGCGATGATCGGATCCGGGATGGGGTCGGGCATAAACGCCGCGAACAGTCTCGCCGCGCCTTGATTGATGTGAATCACCTCCCAGCGGCGGTTCACGGCGATGGCGCCGTAGGGCTCTTGTTGTTGGAGCACGAGGGTCATCGCCCGGCGCAGAGGGCTCATCGCCGCGTCGTCGAGCGGCGTCTCGCCGTACATCGGCGCGAAGCCCGCGCTGAGCAGCATGGCGTTGCGATCCCGCAGCTCCAGGTCCAAGGCGCTGGAGAGCAAGAGCACCATCTGGCGGCTGGGCCGGGCCTTGCCCGACTCCAAGAAGCTCAGGTGGCGGGTGGAGATCTCGGCGTCAGCGGCGAGCTGGGCCTGGGTGGCGGCGCGGGCCGTGCGCCAGCGGCGAAGGACGGTCGGGAAGCTGGTCATGCTCCGATCCTACCCCGGCGCCTCGGTCAACGACATTACCTTTGAGGTCATGGTGAGGTCAGGTGGCCGGGGGCATAAGACAGGCAGGAGGTAAAACGAACATGCGCTTCATCATCCCCCACGTGGTGTTCATCCCGTTCACGATCTTCTCGGTGTTCATCGTCGCCGACCAGGGCTTTTGGGCGCTCATCGAGGCGCACAAGGCCGGCTGGGGCCTGCAGGTCTTCTTGGACCTGGTGATCGCGGCGACGATCAGCCTCACCTACATCGTGCCCGAGGCCAAACAGCGGGGCATCAACCCCTGGCCCTACGTCGTCGGCACGGTGCTCTTGGGCTCGATCTCGCTGCTCGCTTACCTCATCCACCGCGCGCTGATCGAGCGCCGGGCGGCGGCGGCCTGAGCCCATCACCGGAGCCCACAAAAAAACGCCCCGGGTGGGTCTCACCTGGGGCGTCTGTGTCACCTCACCGCCTGCGTGGGCGGCTGGGGATTACCACTTCTCGTCGTACTCGGTGCCGCCCTTGAGGGTGCTGTAGGTGTCATCGCCGTCGCAGGGGTACTTCTTGGTCTGGTTGGCCCAAGGGTTGGTGTCGCCATCAGCGCCAGCGCGGACGTTGGTGTTGATCGCGGGGGCCTCGGTCTCGATGAAGCGGGCGAAGAAAGGGACGCGGGTGGGCTTGCTCATGGTGGGCTCCGTCTGTGAGTCACACTGAGCCGCGGTCGTGCGCTCAGCTTGTTCTCTACAGTATTCGCCTTCTCCGCCGTTGTGACCCTCCCTCAACCCTTCATCGACGCGGATTGAGACGCGTCTAAAAACGAACGCCCCAGGTGGGGTTCACCTGGGGCGTCTGTTGGGGCTCACCGTGTTGGGCGGCGAGGGCCTACCACTTGACCTCGTCGTCTTGGTCCGAGGGGTACTTCTTGGTCGGCTCGGGGGGCCACTTGATCGGGTACCAGGTCTTGTCGCCATCTTCGCCAGCGCGAACCTTGGTGTCGATGGGCGTGGGCTCGGTCTCGATGAACCGCGCGAAGAACGGGCGGCGGGTGGTCTTGCTCATGGCGGACTCCGTTGTAGGGTCACGCTGAGCCGCGACGCCGCGCTCAGCCTGGACAGAGCTTTAGCGGAGCCGTGTGAAGCTGTGACCCTTCACCAACCCTTCATCGCTCCCTTCACCGACCCTAGGTCGTCCCCGCGCGCCGTGGTGGCCTCACCGCCTCAAGAGAGGCGGCTGGGGCTTACCAGCGCTCGTCGTACTCGGTGCCGCCCTTGAGGGTGCCGTAGGTGTCGTCGCCGTCGCAGGGGTACTTCTTGGTCGGGGGGTACTCGGTGGTGCCACCGCCGGACTCGGCGCCAGCGCGGACGTTGGTGTTGATCGCGGGGGCCTCGGTCTCGATGAACCGGGCGAAGAACGGGACGCGGGTGGTCTTGCTCATGGTGGCTCCTGTCGGGTCTCGCTGAGCGCTTCATCGGCTCAGCTTGTTTGAATGAGTAGCCGCGCCCCGCGCCGCTGTGTCCCTTCCCAGACCCTTCACCGTCGCTCGGCCACCCGAGGCCCGCTCGTTTACTCGTCGTGGTCCCCGGCGGGCTTGATCGTGACGCCAACACGCTCGACGAAGCCGCCCTCGTCGCTGTCAGAGGGGTGCTTCATCGTCTGAACCTTGAGGCCGGGGAGGTTGATCCCGGCGCGGAGGCCCGTGGAGATCGGGGGGGCGTCGAGCTCGACGAAGCGGGCGAAGAAGGGGACTCGAACGGGGTTTTTCATGGTTTGCTCCTGGGCTCTGACGAGGTTCACCTCAGGAGGTGCCCGAGGCGTGGCGAAGGTTAAGGGCCCTCCTGCCTCAACCCTTCACCGTCCCCTTCGACTGCCCGCCCGGACGCCCACGTCCCCTCGGTGGGGGATAATGGGGCGGACCCACCGTGGAGCCACCCATGCCCGCAGCCCTCCTCATCAGCCACTCGGCGGACCCCTGGACCGAATGGGTGGCCCGCGCGATCACGGCCCGTGGCGGCACGCCGCTCACGCTGAACCTCGACCAATACCCCGAGGCGTTCCAGCTCGGCCTCGGCGCGGGCGGCGCCACGATCCGCATCGACGGGCGGCTCTGGCGCGAGGACGAGATAAGCGCGGTGTGGGGTCGCCGCCTGGACCTGCCCCGGGCGGTCTCGGCCGATCTCCCCGAGCTCACCCGCCGGTTTATGCTCGCCGAGTGTGAGCGCGCCGTGATGGACTGGATCGCCGCCCTCCATGTGCCCCACATCGACGACAACTTCGTCGCCCGCGTCGCGGCGAACAAGCCCCGGCAGCTCCGCGACGCGGCGCGGTTCGGCTTCACCCTGCGCCCGACCTGGCTCGGCAACGATCCCGAGGAGGCCCGGGCCTTCATCCAGAGCCAGCCCGGCGCGGTGATCGCCAAGCCCTTCACCGCGGCGTCCGCCCCCAACGGCGCGGTGTTCGCCAACCGGCTCTCCGCCGAAGACATCGAGGCCATCGACACCCTGGACACCTGCCCGATGATCTTCCAGAGCGAGGTGGTCGGTCGGCGCTGGGAGGCCCGGGTCACCTTGTTCGGCGACCGGGTGATCCCCGTGGCGCTCGACGCGGTGATCACCAAGGACAAGCCCGACTTCCGCCGCACCTTCGACCAAGACTGGAAGGTGATCGAGACCCCCGAGGCCGTCGTCGCGAGCTGCATCAAGATGGCCGACGCCTACGGCCTGCAGTACGCCGCCTACGACTTCATCGTCACCGAGGACGGCGAGTGGGTGTTCCTGGAGCTGAACCCCGTCGGCGAGTGTTTTTGGCTGGACGAGATCGGCCTCGACGCCTCGGGCGCCATCGCCGAGCTGCTCCTGAACCCGGCGGCGCGGGGCCGCGCGGCGGCGCG
>JBEAVX010000106.1:0-6143 GCA_041160755.1 Pseudomonadota bacterium | reverse complement strand
AGGTGGTCATCGTGGCCTCCTGAGAGCCTGGGTCTTCTGGGTCTTCTGAGGGGTGGAGGGCGCTCAACCGTCGAGTCCGTCGAGCTTCCTCGCCAGGGTGTTGCGGCTGATGCCCAACGTCTTCGCGGCGCGACTTCGGTTGTTCCCACAGTATCGTAGCACGAACTGTAAATACGCGCGCTCGACGTCCTTCAAAGGCCCCATCGCCGACACGAAGAAGGACGGGTCGAGGGCCACGCCGGGGGGCGGCTCCAAGAGCCCGGGCAGCGGCAAGGCGTCGGGGCGGATCTGCTCGGTGGGCGAGAGCACGACGGCGCTCTCGACGCAGTTCTCAAGCTCACGCACGTTTCCTGGCCAGGCGTGGAGGTGCAGGCGCTGCCGCGCCTCGGCGGAGAGCCGAATCGACGGGCGGCCGTGCCTGCGCCCGAAGGTGTAGAGGAAGTGGTCGATGAGGCGATCGAGATCCTCGGCGCCGCGCTCACGGAGGCTCGGGAGGGTGATCTCCACCACCCGCAGGCGGTAGTAGAGATCCTCCCGGAAGCTCCGGGCGGCGATGGCCTGCTCCAGATCGCGGTGCGTGGCGCAGACGAAGCGCAGGTTCACCGGCCTGGGCTTCACGCCGCCGACGCGCAGGTAAACCCGCTCTTGCAGGAGCCGCAGGAGCTTGCCTTGTACGGCCAGGGGCAGCTCACCGATCTCGTCCAGGAACAGCGTGCCGCCCTCGGCGGCGGCCACCTTGCCATCGGCGGCGGCGTCCGCCCCGGTGAACGCCCCGCGCTCGTGGCCGAAGAGCTCGTTCTCGATGAGGGACTCGGGCAACGCCGCGCAGTCCACCTTCACGAAGGGGCCGTCGCGGCGCGGGGAGTTGTCGTGAATCGCCCGGGCGATGAGCTCCTTGCCCGAGCCCGAGCCCCCGCGCACGAGCACCGTCACCTCAGCGGCCGCCGCCCGGGTGGTGCGCTCATACACCCGGCGCATCGCCGTGGACTCGCCGATGATCTGGTTGAACCGGAAGGCCAACGGGCGCCGCTGGTCGGGCATGAGGGACGAGATGAGGCTCGTGGACTCGATCAGCGCGCCGATCTGCCCGGCGAGCCCTTCGGCGAGGGCCACGTCGGCCTCGTCAAACTCGCCCTCCCGCTTGTTGAGGAGCTGCATCACCCCGACGATGTGCCTGGCGTGGGTGCGCACCGGCACGACGAGGGTGTTGCGGGTCTCGTAGCCGGTCAAGGCGTCTACGCGGCGCAGGATGCGGTCCTCGCCGTCGCGGCGGCTGGCGATGAGGCTGCGCCCCGTCCGCGCGGCGTCCCCGGCGATGCCTTCGCCCAGCCGCAGGCGGATCTCGGCGACCTCGGGCAAGATGCCCACCTTCGAGACCAGCTCTTGTTGGGCCTGATCGACCAAAAAGAGCGTGCAGCGATCGGCGCGCATCCGCAGGCGCACCTCGTCCATCAGGCGCAGCAGCACCTCGTCAAGATCCACGGCGCGGTCGAGCACGAGGGACGCGGCGTCGAGGGGGGTCATCGTGGACATTCACGCTCCGAGGGCGGGCGGGCGCCGTGGCCGGGTCGACGCATTGTGACGCCCCGGGCCGCGCTCACACAAGCCCGACGGCCTCCGCCCGGCGTGGCGCGGGTTATTGCGCTCGGTATGAGCGGCCCTAGCGACCTCGAGCGGCTCGGCGGAGAGACCGCCGCGCGAACGATCATCACGGACTTCATCGGGCGCGTCGCGCGCGATTTTGTCATCGGCTACCTCTTCGCCGGTCGCGACTTGGATCGCATCATCCTGCACGAGACGGCCATGGCCGTGACGATGTTGGGCGGGCCTGCGGCCTACACCGGGCGGCCCTTGGGCGCGGTGCACCAGCCGCTCAAGATCAACGCCGGGCACTTTCGGCGGCGGCTGGCGTTCTTAGAGCGCACCTTAGAGGCCCACAAGGTGCCAGAAGACATCGCCGCGCGCTGGATAGAGCACAACCGCCGCCTGGAGCGCCTCATCGTAGACGGCACGGACTGCGCGCCCGACGAGCCCCAGCCATCCTTGGCGCCGCCGCCCTTGCCCGATGAGGACGACGTTGAGGCGCCAGCCCCCGTCGTTGACCTCCGGGCCAAGCAGGCCGACGATCTCGACGACTGGGACGAGGACCTCCTCCAAGACACCGAAGAGGAGCCGATGGAGGACGAGGGCCCGCCCCACCCGGACGAGGGCTGGGACGAGATCGACCTCTTAGAAGACCCCGACTTCAACCGTGAGCACGACCCCGAAGGGTGGGTCGTAGAGGGCCCCGAGGTGGACGACGAGCGCTGGGACGAGGACGATCTGCTGGAGCCGGACGGCGCCGCCGAGGTCGGGTGGGACGACGAAGACGAGGATCTTCCGGCGCCATCGCCCAAGCGCCGGGGCCGCTGATCATGTCGTCACCGCCTTCGCCGCCTTCGCCGACGCCGAGCGTCTGGGCCACCCTCGGCCGCTTCACCCGGCGCTACGTCTTGCGCTATTGGGTGTGGTTCGCCGCGGGGCTCTTGTTCTTGTTGGGCACGAGCTGGCTCGCGGTGCAGATCCCCCTGGAGCTCGCCCGGGGCATCGACGCCCTGCGGGCCACGGGCGATCTGGCGTCCGTGCGGGGCTCGGCGGTGACGATCACCTGGATGGGCGTGGTGCTCATCGTCGTGCGCACGCTCTCGCGGGTCTTGTTCTTCACGCCGGGGCGGCTCTTGGAGTACCGGCTCCGCACCGACCTCTTCGCCCACGTCATCACCCTGCAGCCGAGCTTCTTCGCCAGCCACAGCCCCGGCGACATCATCAACCGGGCGAGCTCTGACCTGCAGTTTGTTCGGGCGATGGTGGGTTTTGGCATCTTGCAGGTGTTCAACGTCGTCGCGACCGTGGCGCTCACCGGCCAAGAGATGTACCGCATCTCCCCTTCCCTCACCGCGCTGTCGTTGGCGCCGGTGCTGTTGAGCCTCATCGCCGTGCAGGCGGGCATCAACCGCTTCTTCACCTTGGCGAACCAGGCCCAGCAGCAGCTCGGCCAGGTGAGTGACCACCTGCTCGCGAGCCTGCAGGGGGTGCGCACCATCCAAGGCTTCAACGCTGAAGAGGCGTTTCTGGAGCGCCTGCGAGAGCGAGACCTTCGGTACACCGAGACCAACCTCAAGATGGCCTGGGTGCGCACGATCATCATGCCGCTCTTGCCCATCGCGACGACGGTGAGCGTGTACCTGCTCATCGCCGTGGGCGGGCCGATGGCCGTCGCCGGTCAGCTCTCTGTCGGGCAGATCGTGGCGTTTGTGGCCTACATCGGCTCGTTGTTGTTCCCCCTGCGTGGCCTCGGGTTCATGGTGACCGTGTTCCAGCGTGGGTTCAACAGCTTAGAGCGCATCGATGAGCTGCTCTACGCCGTGGCCGAGCAGCCCGAGGGCGACACCCCCACGTCGCCGCCGGCGCGCCTCGCGGCGATCGAGCTTCACGACCTGACCTTCGCTTACCCCGACGCCCCCGACAAGACCGTGCTCAAGGGCCTCAGCGTCACCTTGCCCGCCGGGAAGATCGTCGGCGTGTACGGGGCGACGGGCTCGGGCAAGTCCACCTTGCTGCGTCTGCTCACCCGCCAACGAAACCCAGCGCCAGGGCAGATCCTCCTGCGCGGCGAGGACGGCCAGGCGGTGGATCTCACGGCGATCTCGCTGGGCGAGTGGCGCCGACGCCTCGCCGTCGTGCCCCAGGTGCCGTTCTTGTTCTCCGAGTCCATCGAGCAGAACATCGCCATGGGGACGCCCGACCCGGCGCGGCTCACCCTGGCCGTACAGCGCGCGGCGTTAGAGGCTGACCTGAGCGCCTTGCCCGAGGGCCTCAAGACGACGGTGGGCGAGCGCGGCATCATGCTCAGCGGCGGGCAGCGCCAGCGCGCGGCCTTGGCCCGTGGGCTGTACCGCGACTTTGACCTGCTCGTCCTCGACGATGTGCTCAGCGCCGTAGACCAGAAGACCGAGCAGCAGCTCATCCACACCCTCGTCGAGCTGACGGCGCCGGGCCCGGATGGGCGAAAGCCGACGGTGATCCTCGTCTCTCATCGCCTCAGCGCCTTGGCGCGGGCCGACCGGGTGCTCGTGCTGCAAGACGGCGGGCTGGCCGACTTCGGGACCCACGAGGAGCTGCTTCGACGCTGCCAAGCCTACCAGGAGGCCTGGAGCGAACAACAGGAGCACGCCGTGGAGCCCAGCGCCGTGGAGCCCAGCGCCGTGGAGCCCAGCGCCGTGGAGGTGGCGTCATGAGCGCCCCCGCCGCGCCGTCCGGCGTCACGCTGCTCAAGAAGCTCTGGCCCATGGCCCGGCCCGATGGGCACCTCTACGTCGCCTCGTTGGTGAGCGCGCCCTTGCTCGTCGCGCTGAACCTCGCCCAGCCCTACCTGCTCAAGGTCGCCATCGACGACTACATCACCGTCGGCAAGCTCGACGGCCTCCAGACCGTGGCGCTGCAGTACCTCGCCACGGTGATCTTGGGCTTTGGGCTGAACGCCGTGTTCGGGCTGGCGACGGCCGTGGCGGGGCAGCGGCTCATCCGGCGGCTGCGAGAGGCGATCCTCAAGCACCTCTTGAGCCTGGCCCCGGCCTGGTTCGACACGCGGCCCGCCGGGGAGCTGCTCACCCGGGGGACGTCCGACGTCGAGGCCCTGGGCGAGACGGTCTCCTCTGGCGTGGTCACCATCGTCATGGACGTGCTCATCGTCATCGCCACCTTGGGCGCGATGGTGTGGCTCGACTGGCGGCTGACCTTGTGCCTGTTCTTGTTGGCGCCGCCGCTGATCGGCGTCATCGAGATCTGCCGCCGGGGCCTACGCAAACACTTCAACGGGATGCGTGAGGGCATCAGCGCGGTGAACAGCTACCTCGCCGAGCGGGTGAGCGGCGTGGAGATCCTCCAGCTCTTCTCCGCTGAAGACGCCTCCGCCCGGCGTTTTCGGGCGCTGAACCGCCCCTACGCCGAGTCCACGATCCGCTCGAACGTCTACGACGCGCTCATGTACGCCGCCGTGGACGGCGTGGGATCCGTCGCTTTCGCCTTGATGTTGTGGTACGCCACGTCGTCGTTTGGGGTGGGCGTCTCGGCGGGTCTGCTCGTGGCCTTCATCGAGTATGTGAACCGACTGTTCACCCCGCTCAAGGAGTTCTCGGGCAAGATCGCGATCTTGCAGCGGGCCTCTACGGCCTTGGACAAGATCTTCTCGCTCCTCGACGAGAACGACCACATCCCGTCAGGCGCCTTGGCCTTGCCCAAGCCGTCGGGCTCTGTGCGGTTTGAGGACGTGCGCTTCTCGTACAAACCCGGCCCGCCCGAGGCCGACATCCTCAAGGGCGTGAGCTTTGAGGTGAAGCCGGGGCAGGTCGTCGCCATCGTCGGCGCCACGGGCTGCGGCAAGACGACGGTGACCCGGCTGTTGAGCCGCACCTACGCCGGATATCGCGGCTCGATCACCCTCGACGGCGTGGAGCTCTCCGCCTTGCGGCTCACCGACGTGCGGCGGGCGGTGGCCTCGGTGAGCCAAGACGTGCAGATCTTCCCCGAGACCGTGCGGTTTAACATCGGCCTGGGCAACCCACGGCTCACCGACGAGCGGCTGATGAGCGCGGCGGAGCTGGTCTGCGCCGACGCCCTCATCCGGGGCCTCCCTCGTGGCTTGGACGAGCCCTTGAAGGAGCGCGGCGGCAACCTCAGCGTCGGCGAGGCCCAGCTCTTCACCTTCGCCCGCACCATGGCCTACGATCCGACGGTGGTGATCCTCGACGAGGCCACGGCGTCGATCGACCCGGTGACCGAGCGCCTCATCCAGCGCGCCATCGAGCGGATCCTCGCCGAGAAGACCGTGATCGTCATCGCCCACCGGCTCTCGACGATTCAGGCCGCCGATCTCATCGTCGTGATGCACCAGGGTGAGGTGAGCCAGATGGGCACCCACGAGGAGCTCCTCGCCCGGGGCGGGCGCTACGCGGAGCTGCACGACGCGGGCTTCTCGTCCTGAGGGCGCCGACACGCTAAAGGGGGGCGCGAAACCCTGGAGTCTTCTATGCGCGCCGCCCTCCCCTGCCTGCTGTTGAGCCTCTTCGTCGCCTGCTCCGGCGATCAAGACGTCGCCACCGTCC
>JBEAVX010000075.1:0-2503 GCA_041160755.1 Pseudomonadota bacterium | reverse complement strand
CTCCTCGCCTCGCGCCGCCCGCGCCACGGAGTGCGGCGCAAACTCGGCGAACGCCCGCTTGTAGTCGGCGAACGCGCCGCCCGCCCGCACCGCGTGCATCACCGCGAGGCCCGTCTGCGCGTCGCCTTGGGCCAAGACCGCCTCCACCCAGGCCCAGCGCGCGGACGTCGCCCGCAGCTCCACCCGGCCTCGGCTGGGCTTCAGCGCCAGCTCCAGGCGCTTGAGCCGGGCCTCGACGACCTTCAGGCCCACGAAGCCGTCGTTCAGCATCGGCGTGTTGAGCTTGGGCACAAAGGGCGCCATGCCGATGGCGACGGGGTGGATCGCGCCCAGCTCCAACGAGAAGCGCACGAGCTCGTCCAGATCAGCCTCGGTCTCGCCGGGCACGCCGATCATCATGTAGACCTTGAGCACCTTGTAGCGGTGCTCGGCGGCCAGCCGCGCGCAGTCCAGGAGGTGCTGCTCGGTCGTGCCTTTGGACATCTCTCGGCGCAGGCGCTGGCTCGCGGCGTCGGAGGCCACGGTGAGGGTGCTGTAGCCGCCTTGGCGCAAAAGCTCGGCGATGCGGGGCTTGCGGGCGACGCGGTCGGCGCGCAGGGAGCTGATGCCTACGCCCTTCCCGGCGGCGATGAGCGCCTCCAAGATCGGGACCAGCTCGGGGTGATCGGAGATCGCCGCGCCGACGAGGCCCACGCGGGGGGCGTAGTCGGGGACCAGGGAGAGCACCCGGTCGGCGGTCACCAGGCGCATCCCGCCGTTCGTGCTGCGGCGCATCACGCAGAAGGTGCACTGGCGGTGGCAGCCGCGCTCCCCCTCCAGCAAGAACATGTCCGAGAGCTCGGCGTCGGGGGTGACGATGCGGCTGCGCGCGGGGAGCTCGGCGTCGGAGGCCTTGGCGATGGTGGGCAGCCGGTCGCCGTCACGATCGGGGAGGTAGCCCCCGGGCAAGGTGGCGACGGCGGCGCGTAAGGCGTCGAGACCGCCGGAGATCGCGGCCTCCACAGCGGGCACCACCGTCTCTTCAGCCTCGCCCAAGAGCATGGCGTCTACGAAGGGCGCGGCGGGGAGCGGGTTCGAGAAGGTGAGCGGGCCGCCGAGGAGCACCAGCGGGTCGTAGCCCGTGCGGTCCTCGCGGCGGGCGGGGATGCCGGCGAGCTCAAAGGCCGTCAACATCCCGGCGAGCTCCAGCTCGTAGGCCAAGGACACGCCGATGATCGGGAACTCGCGCAGGGGGGTCTGCGTCTCGTAGGTGCACAGGGGCAGGCGGGAGCGGCGCCAGGCCTCTACGTCGTCGGGCAGAAACGCGCGCTCGACGGCGAAGCCCGCCCGGGTGAGCAGCTCATGAATCCACTGGAAGCCCAGGGACGACATGCCCGCGCGGTAGGGCGAGGGGTAGAGCAAGGCCACGCGGGCCTGGCCCGGGGTGAAGCCCGGCCCACGCTCTCGCGCGAGGCGCTGAACGATCGGCTCGTTGTGCTTCCAGGGCATAGACTCTCTGCGAGGGGGATTCTCCAGGTTATAAAGTTCTGAGCCCGCGCGCCCGCGCCTGTGAGGATTCTCCCGATGCTGTCGTCCCTCGCCGTGCTGCTCCTGGGGCTGGCCCCCGCAGAGGCCGCAGAGTCCGTCTCGCTCCGCTACCTGCTCGCCGTAGACGGCGAGGTCATCGGGCACCGCGATCTCAAGATCAGGTACCTGCCCACGGACTCCGGCGAGCTGCGGCTCATGGAGTCCTTCACCGAGCTCACCTTCTCCATCGCCGGGCAGCCCTACACCTACAAGCAGCGCCTCGGCGGCCTCGGCGGCGGCAACTTCAGCTCGGCGATCAGCGACAACGGCACCGGCCGCGAGGTGCAGGCCGTGCGCTCTAGCCTCGGCTGGACGGTCACCGTCGCTGAGGGCAAGACGGCCGAGGTCTACGCCTTGGGCCCCGCCGCGTTCGACCTCACGTCCCTCTCCTTGCTCGATCCCGCCGTGGCTGAGAGCCTCGCCGGGCGCAGCACGCTCAAGGTGCTCGTCGCCGAGACCGGCGGCGTCATGGAGGGCCCGCTCCGCCAGGCCGCCGACGTGCAGATCAAGCTCGGCGGCCAGATGATCACCTGCGACGAGTACGTCTGGAGCCTGCCCGAGGGTGAGGTCCGCCTCGACTACGGCCCTGAAGGCCACCTCATGCGTTACACCACCCGCGTCGCGGGCAAGGTGATCACCGCCACCCTGGACCGCCCGCCGCCGCCGCGCACCTACGGCACCACCTTGGACGGGCCGCTGATTCAGTCCACGGTCGGCGAAGAGTCGCTCTAAGCGCCCCCGATCGCCGCCTCAAGGGCCCGGCGCACCTCAACGCGCACCATCTTCTTGCGCCAGGGCGCGGGCCAGACGTGGGTTGAGAGCGGGCTCACCTGCTTGTACGCCGCCTCGGCCACGGCCTCCACACCGCCGTCCTTCCAGGCCTCCGCCACGCCGCGCAGCTCGACGGGGCGCGGGCCCACGGACGAGACGACCACAC
>JBEAVX010000046.1:0-14560 GCA_041160755.1 Pseudomonadota bacterium | reverse complement strand
CCATCGAACGCACCCTGTCCATCATCAAGCCTGACGCCGTCAAGAAGGGCGTCATCGGCGCCATCATCGCGCGTTTTGAGTCCGAGGGCCTGCGCATCGCCGCGGTCCGTAAGGTCCACCTCTCCTTGCGTGAGGCCCAGGGCTTCTACGCCGTGCACTCCGCGCGCGGCTTCTTCGGCGAGCTCACCGAGTTCATGTCCTCGGGCCCCTGCGTCGCCATCGTGCTCGAAGGCGAGAACGCCATCGCCAAGAACCGCGAGATCATGGGCGCCACGAACCCCGCCAACGCCGCCGAGGGCACCCTGCGCAAGCTCTACGCCGACAGCGTCGGTGAGAACGCCGTGCACGGCTCCGACGCGCCCGAGACGGCCGCCGTGGAGATCGCCTACTTCTTCCGTGGCACCGAGCTTCACTAAGCTCCGCGCTGCTCCCCAGGGCGCCAAGCGGCGCACCGCTGAGGGGCGCGACGACGAGCGCCCCTCTCCTGGTGTAGACTGCGGCTGGCTGGAGGCCTGATGTCGCAGAAGCAGCTCAACGAGGGATACCACTTCTCGATCTCTTTGGGGAAGGCGCTCTTCTCCGATCTCCTCGGGGCGGCGCTGCCGTTCCGGGTGGGCGGTGGGCCCTTCAACCTGGTCGAGAACCTGCGTGACCTCGCGCGCACGCTCCAGGTCAAGGAGAAGGTCGCCGGGCTCTTGGAGGGCCCCCAGAACGAGGCGCTCCACAAGGTGAAGGAGCGCGCGTCACAGACCTGGGGCGCGCGCCGCGAGCAGGTCTACGACGTGCTCAACGATCTCATCCGGATCGAGGGCGACTGGGAGGTGATGCTCGATCGTGAAGGCAGCGAGTTCACCTACGCCCCCCAGCAGATCGGCGCCGAGGCCTACTTCAAGGCCGTCGCCCGCGGCAAGGCGGTCTTGCTCAAAGAGAACATCGAGCTGCCGTTCGTGATTGAGAAGCGGGTCGGCGCTGAGCTCGCCTTGGGCGACATCCGCTTCGACACGGATCGTAAGGCGGTGGTCGGCACGCTCAAGAACGTGTCCATCGACCTCGGCGACAACCTCCTGCTGCGCCTCGCGAACGACGGCATCGCCAAGCTCCTGCAGCAGCAATCTCAGCAGTTTAACCCCGTGCCGATCTTGCCCAAAGAGCAGCTCGACGGCCTCGTCGGCGGCGCCGGGGCGGCGCTCAAGCTGCGCATGGAGGTCACGGACGTGGCCTTGGAGATCAGCGAAGAGTACATGACCCTCAAGGTCCGGTTCGGGTTTACCCAGCTTCAGCTCGGTGCGTGATGCCGCTCTTTCGTCGTGGTCAGGCCGTTCGCCCCGCGCGCTCCACGGAGCGGCTCCCCCCCGGGCAGAAGCTCGTGCGCGGCTGGCCCGTGCTGCACGAGGGCCCCACGCCGACCTTCGACCCCGCCACCTGGAGCTTTCGGGTCTGGGGTGAGGTCGAGGCGCCGTTCACCTTGAGCTGGGCCGAGTTTGTGGCCTTGCCCCGGTTTGAGACCACGCAGGACTTTCACTGCGTCACGACCTGGTCGCGGTACGAGAACCGCTGGGGCGGGGTGAGCGTCGCCGAGCTGATCGGCCGCGCCCGGCCCAAGGCCACGGCCAAACACGCGCTGATCCACGCCTGGGACAGCGTCGGCTACACGACGAACCTCACCTGGGGCGACTTCTTCAGGCCCGAGAACCTCTTCGCCACCCACCACGACGGCCAGCCCTTGACCCCCGACCACGGCGCGCCCATGCGCCTCGTCGTGCACCACCTCTACGCCTGGAAGAGCGCGAAGTGGGTGAGCGGGGTCGAGGTCCTCGCGGCGGATCGGCGCGGCTACTGGGAGGAGCGTGGTTACCACAACCGCGCTGACCCCTGGCTGGAGGAGCGCTACTCCTACCAAGAGACGCCCGAGTAAGCGGCTTCACGCGCGGCTCAGCCCGTGCGGCGCTTCTCAAGCTCGCGGAGGGTGTCTTGGGCGGCCAAGGCCAGCTCACCTTCGCCTTTGGCGGCCTCGGTGAGCATCGGCGTCACGGCCTCGGCCCGGGCGTGGAACCAGCCCGCCGCCGTGGTGCGCACCAAGGACCCCCGGCGCATCGCCAGCATGAGCGCCAAGGTCTCCGGGGCGTTGATCGGGCCCATCTGCTCGATGAACCACTCCTGCGCGTCTAAGGTGGCGAGCTTCTTGCGCCAGTCGCGGCCGTACTGGCGCAGCACACGCAGGCCGCCCAAGAAGACCATGTGCGCGTCGGGCTCCACCACGCTCGCGACGCGGCCGATGCGGCGGCTGATGAGCTCGGAGTCGTCGTGGATGTGGGTGTACCAGCGGGGGTCGCCGTCGGTGCTCTCCACCGCGGCGCGGCCGCCGTCGAGGACGAGGTGGAGGGAGCGCGCGTGGCTCGACTGGCGGTCGGACCAGGGGCGCGGGTCAGCGGCGGAGAGCGCGCGCTCCAGCACGTTGCGGAGGCGCGGCCTGAAGTGTTGGGCGCGCTCGCGGGGGAGGCGGTCGAGGAGGTAGCCGAGCTGAAACGTGAACCACGACGGCAAGGTCCAGCGGACCCAGAGCTGCTCGGTGCTCATGTCCTCCAGGAGCTCGGTCATCGACTTCACGAGGCGCGCCGGGCCGATCTGCGCCTCTAGGAGCATACAGAAGCTCTCGATGGACTGCTCCGACATGCCCGCCGTGGTGCGGGTCATGCGGGTCTCGACGAGCAGGTCGGCCTCGCGGTTGGAGATGGGCTCACGATGCTCCAAGGCGTTCGCGACGGACTCGTGCAGGAGGTCTTCGTCGAGGCCCTTGGTGAAGATGACGGGCTGGCCCCAGGCCCGGGTGAGGCGAATCGCCGAGCTGCGCTGCCAGCGGATACGCCGCTTGAAGTAGAGCTGGCGCAAGACCCGCCGCACGGGCACCGGGGGGTGCTGTGGGTCGTCGTCATCGACGAGCAGGGCGAGGTGCGGCCAGCCCAAGGCCATGAGCGCGTCCTCGTCGGGCTCAAAACAGAAGCCCGGACGCACCCGCTGTAAGCCGATCGCCTCTGACCACGGGTGGCCGGTGAGCAGGCTCTTGTGCGCGTCTCCACGGGTCGGCTGAGACATGATGATCCTGACGTGAGCGCGACCAAGATACCAAGCGCGGCGCCGAGCGGGGACAAAACGGCCCGAAAACCGCCCACATCACGGCATCTGGGCGATCAAGCCCCGCGCCCGGCACGCTGGAGAGTTGCGCGCCGGGCGAGCGCGTCGGGGCTTAGCTGCAGATGCGGTCGAGCCACACGACGGTGTTGTTGTCTTCGTCACACTCGCTGTGCAGCGAGCCCCCGGCGCCGTCGTCGTCTACGGTCATCAAGAAGCCGTTCACGCCGATGTCGCCCGGGGCGAGCTCGATGGCGAAGCCCTGGAGCGAGGTGCCCGCCGGGACCGCGTCGAGGGTGCCCGTCTTGACCAGGGTGATCGCCTCGCCGTCCACCTTGTAGAAGGCCCACGGCGTCCCGGCCTCAACATCGATGGCGCCTTTGTTGGCCACCTGGAACGAGATCTTGATCGGGCCGTTGTTGCAGTCGGCGACGCAGAGGTCGTCGTAGCTCACGGTGAGGTCGGCGGCGGAGGGGTCGTCCATCGCCGGGCGCGCGCGGAAGACGTTGTACTTCTGCCACGAGGCCTCGGGGGTGATGGGCACCGAGCCGTCGGGGTTGAGGTTGGTCACGGCGAAGTCGTGGGTGCCCCAGGTGGGCCCCGACTGCGGCCAGCCGTCGCCGGCGTGGCCGAAGACGGTGACGCCCTTCACGCCCGCGCCGCTGTAGACGTTCGACGCGATGACGATCTCGGCGGAGCCGTCCTGATCGACGTCGGCGATGACCGGGTACTCCCAGACCGTGCCCGAGGAGTGGGTGTAGTTCTCGTACAGGATCGCCCCGGTGGCGCCGTCGTACATGCGCAGGGCGTCCTCGTCGGCGAAGAGCACCTCGTAGGCGCCGTCGCCGTCCATGTCGTAGCCCGAGCAGCCCGCGAGGCCGGAGCTGTCTTGCATCGGCATCTGCCACACCTTCGTGCCGTCGATCTTCCACAAGGAGATGGTGGTGTTGGCGGGGATGGCGATCTCGATCTCGCCGTCGCCGTCGAAGTCAGCGACCGACGGCGGGCCGGGGTTGGAGCCGGGGATGGTGGTGGTGCGGATGAGCGAGCCGTCGTCGTCGTGCAGAAAGAGCTGGCTGCCCGAGACGAAGAAGACCTCGCCGCCTGGGTCGCCGTCGACGTCGGCCACTGCGGAGAAGTTGCCCGCGCCGGTGCCCGAGTTGGACCACAGCAGGCTGCCTGTCGCGCTGAACACGCGGTTGCCGAGGATGATCTCTTGTTTGCCGTCCTGGTCGAGGTCGGCGGCGATGGGCGTGCGCCAGGAGTTCGTGATGCCGGACAAGGTGGCCACGGTGGAGCCGTCCTCGCCGTTGACCACGCCGATGTCGCCGATGACTTCAGGTTTGCCGTCGGCGTCGAGGTCAGCGACGGTGGGCTGGGGGTACGACATCACGCCGAAGACCGCCGACTTCCACTCCGCCACGCCGGCGCTGTTCACCGCGGCGATGTTGTTGCCCGTGGTGAACGCGACGATCTCGGGCTCACCGTCGGCGTCCACGTCGGCGATGGTGACGCCGCCTTGGCCGTTGTAGCCCGAGACCTCGAAGATCTCCGAGCCGTCGGCGCCGTTGAGCGCGACGAGGGTGTTGCCCATCCAGGTGGTGAACACGATGTCGGGGATGTCGGTCTCATCAACGCGGCCGTCGCCGTTGTCGTCGTTGAGGTTGCCCACGGCGGGCATGACGATGGCGCCGCTGCCCGCGGAGGTGTACGACATCTCGATGGTGAGGTTGAACGGGTCGGTCACCGTGCCTGAGGAGCCGCTGCCTTCACACTCTTCAGCGATCTCGACGGTGCCTGGGTCGGCGAGCTTGATGTCGCAGTCGCCCGGGTCGACGACCACGACCTCGGTGTCTTCGGGCTCTTCAGTGTCGTTGCAGTCGGGGATCTGCGGCGGACACTCGGGCTCCCGTCTCCTCCAAGGGCTCGCCCGGATCGTCCCCGTCGGGCTTGATCTCGTAGTCCACACAGGCGAACAAGAAGCAGGGGAGCAGGAGGCTGATGGGCGCGCGCATGGTGGGCTCTCTCCGAGGGTGCAGACAAGGTAGCCAATTGTGGTGGCGGTGTGTGTCAACTTGCCAAAGTGCCAGGACGTTTCGCGGTCTTGGAGCGCGTCGTGGGGGCCCACCTCGGCCAAAGACGGGTTAGCCGGGCTGCTTCGAGCGGTCGCAGATCCTGATCTGGGACAGGATTCGTGGAGGTGATCGATGCTGACGCGTAACCAGGGCTCGGTCTGGGCGATTCTGTACTGGCAGTACAGGAGCGCGATCTTTTACGTCGCGGCCGGGCTCGTGGCCTGGGGTCTTCACAGCCACCACAGCCCCGCGTGGCACCTGCCGAGCCTGCCGCTGGCGGTCATCGGCGGCGCCTTGGGCATCTTCGTGAGCTTTCGCACCAACACGGCCTACGCGCGATGGTGGGAGGGGCGGCAGCTCTGGGGGCGGATGGTGAACAGCTCCCGTCAGCTCGCGCTGCAGCTCTCGGCGAACCTCTCGATGGAGGACGACGGGGAGCGTCGCCGCACGCTCACCCGGCTGCTCTACCGCCACGCGGCCTACGTTCACGCGCTGCGCGCGGCCCTTCGGGAGCAGCCGCCGCTGGAGGACGAGGAGCTGCGGGCGCTCTTGCCCCAGGCCGAGCTCGACGGCCTCAAGGGGGTGTGGAACGTGCCCTTCGCGCTCTTGCGGTCCCAGGCCACGGAGCTCGCGGCCCTGCGCCGGGCCGGGGCCCTGGATGGCTTGCAGCACCACAGCATCGACGTGACCCTCGCCTCTCTGCTCGACATCCAAGGCGGCTGCGAGCGCATCAAGGGCACGCCGATCCCCCGGGGCTACGGCTACGCCGCCGAGCTGCTCGTGCAGATCTACGCGATCTTGCTGCCGTTTGGCCTCGTCGCCGAGCTCGGGCCGCTCATCGTCATGCTCAACCTCATCGTGTGTATGGCGTTCAACCTCATCAGCGAGGTGGGCCGGGTGCTGGAGGATCCGTTCACGATGTTCTACAACGGCCTGCCGCTGTCCGACCTCTCGCGGAAGATCGAGATCAACCTGCGGCAGACCTTGGGCGAGACCGAGCTGCCGCCGCTCCGGCAGCCCGCGCCCAACGGCGTCTTGATGTAGGACAGGCCGTGGGTTGCGGACTCGCCGAACCTCAGCCATCCTGAGGGCTGTCCTTCGATCGGAGCCATGACGATGACCCTCCTCCCGCTGCTCGCCCTGCTGGGCCTCTCTGGCGAGGCGCTGGCCTGCGACCCGATGCCCGCCCACGTCCAGAAGGTGCTGCCCGCCGACGATCAGCGTGATGTGCCCGCCCAGAGCGCGATCATCATGCGGCTGCCCTTGCTCTACGACGGGCAAGAGGTGGGGCTCAGCTACACCGCAGATGGCTCCTTGGTCACCTTAGAGACCACCCTCATCGCGTATGCGCCGACCGCCACCGAGCAGGTCTTCCGCGAGGGCGCCTTGCTCATCGCGCGGCCCACGAGCGCGGTCGCCGACGGCTCGGGCATCCTCACGGTCACCGGCGTCACGGATCCAGCGGACTGGGACAACGAGACCGTGCTCACCTGGACGCTCGTGGCCACCGACCCGCTGAAGCTCAGCGCCGCGGGCACCGCCACGGCGACCTTGGGGCCCGCCTTTGAGGAGGTGCAGTCCACCTGTGGCGTCGAGAAGGGGCGTCTGCTCTCGGTGACGCTCGGCGGCTACAACTCCGCCGCGGCCGTCGCGGCGGTCCTGGTGCGCACGAACGACGGCGTCGAGACGCCCCTGGCCGCCGACCTCACCGGCGGCGCCGCGAGCCTCACGCTCATCGGCCTCGTCGCGCCCGATGAGCTTCAGACCTGCTGGCGTGTGGACGTCTACGGCCAAGATGGCGGCGTGGTCTCCACTGAAGAGTCCTGCACCGATGCGGAGACCGACACCGGCGGAGACACTGGCGGCGGCGAAGACAAAGACGACGGCGGCTGCTCGACGGCGCCCGGCGGCCTCGGCCTCGGCTGGCTCATGGGCCTCTTCGCCCTCGTGTCGCGGCGCCGCGCCCGCTGATTCACTCAGCGCAGCTCCAAGCTCCGCCAGTCTCCGCGCCGCACCACCCACCACTTGAGCCCGGTCTTGAGCACCGAGGTCAGGTTGATCGCCCACCACACGCCGAGGGAGCCGAGGCCCAAGGGGAAGGCGAACAGCCAAGCCAAGGGGATCCTCAGCAGGTTCAGCGGCGCCGAGAGCCAGAAGACCTGGCGGGTGGCGCCCGCGCCCGAGAGCACGCCCTCGTAGAGCGCCTCATACGCCACGAAGAGCTGGGTGAAGGCCAAGGCCGTCGCGTAGAGCGTGGCCTCGTAGCGCACCTCGGGATCGAGGCTGAACGCGGCGGCGATGCGCTCTCCGCCGAGCCAGAACACGACGGCGGCGGTGAGGCCAAGCCCCGTCGTGATCGGCGAGGCCAGCCTCAACGCCCGCTCGGCGAGCTCCGGCCGCCCGGCGCCCAAGGCACGCCCGACGATGGACGCGACGGCGATGGACAAGCCGTGGAAGGTGGGCCAGGTCACGCCCTCCAAGGCCGAGAAGCCGATGCCCAAGGCGGCGTTCACCGCGGGGCCCAAGGGCGAGATGCTCGTGCGCAGCATCAGCCAGTACACCCCGGCGTAGAACAGGGTGCCCAAGGCCAAGGGCGCGCCCAGGCGTAAGATCGGCGCGATGGCCGGGCCGGGGCGGACGTGGCGAAGGGTGAGCCCGGTGCGCTCGGCGAGCAGCCACAGGCCGATCCCGGCGGCGACGGCGCGGCTGAGGTTTGAGGCGATGGCCGCCCCGGCGATGCCCCAGCCGAGGCCAGGGAGCCCGAAGGCCTCCTCAAAGATGAACAGCGGGGTCAAGACGATGTTCGCGCCCAAGCCGAGGCCCTGGAGCAGCATCGGGCGCTTGGAGTCGCCCATGGACAAGAACGCCGAGTCGATGAGCGGGGTGAAGGCGTAGGGCAAGAACGTGGCGCACAAGGCCGTCCAGTAGGTGATGAACGCCTCGGCGGTGTCGCCCTCTAAGCCGACGCTGCGGGCGATGAGCCCCGCCCCGGCGACGCCGAGGATCGCGACGAAGACGGCGGCGAGCAAGGTCGTGACCATCGCCGCGCCGAGGAGCTCCCGGCGGCGCTCCTCGTCCCCGGCCCCCGTCGCCCGGGCGATGAGCGGCGCCGCGCCCAAGGCCGGCAGCTCAAACAGCGCGAAGAGGCCGATCACCACGAACACCGAGGCGCCGACGGCGGCCTGGGCGGCGGTCGAGAGCCCCTGCACCCAGTACTGATCGACGCTGCGGAAGGCGTAGGTCAACACCGTGAGCGCCACGCTGGGGACGGCGAGGCGGATGAGGTCGGCGCGGGTGAGCTCAGTCATAGGCGCGCGGAGCGTAACGCTGTGCTCGCTGGGGGGCTGGCGTTCTGCGCGGAAGGGCGGTATCCTCGCGCGGCGCACCCGCGAAGGAGCCTGTGAATGGCGCTGATTCAGCCTGCCCCGTCTACGCCCGCCGATGTGGAGGCCAACCGCCCCCTCGACATCCCGCCCGAGGCCGTCGCCGAGATGTCCGAGGCCGAGTGGTACGCCAAGGTGTATCGCGGCGACGACGTGCCCCAGCTCACCCTGCGCTCGATCCTCATGGGATCGGTGCTGGGCTTCTTCTTGGCGTTCACGAACCTCTACATCGGGCTCAAGACCGGCTGGCACCTCGGCGTGGCCATCACGGCCTGCATCCTGAGCTACTCCATCTGGACCTTCCTCGTCGGCGTCGGCGTCGCGAAGACGCCGATGTCCATCTTGGAGAACAACTGCATGCAGTCCACCGCCTCGGCGGCGGGCTACTCGACGGGCGGCACGATGGTCTCGGCCATCGCGGCCTTGTTGATCCTCTCGGCCACGCCGGAGAACCCCCAGGGCGTTCACCTGCCCATCGGCGTGCTGGTGGGCTGGACGGTGTTCTTGGCGATCCTCGGCGTCGTGTTGGCGATCCCGATGAAACGAAACCTCATCAACCAAGAGCGCCTGAAGTTCCCTTCAGGCCTCGCCTCAGCGGTGACGCTGCAGTCGCTCTACGCCTCGGGCTCTGAGGCGAGCAAGAAGGCCAAGGCCCTGCTCATCAGCGCCGTCTTCGGGGCGATCTGGCCGCCGCTCACCGAGCTCAACGTCAAGAACGGCGAGCCCTTGCTCACCAGCAGCCTCAAGCTCTTCGACTGGCTGCCCATCGGCGGCTTCACCAAGGGCGCGGACGGCGCGCGTGTCCCGGCGAAGGCCTCGGACTGGACGATCGCCTGGGACGTGAACCCGGTGATGGTCGCCGCCGGGGCGCTCGTCGGCCTGCGGGTGGCGGCGTGGATGGCCATCGGCGGCCTGGTGTTGGCGTTCGTCGCCGGGCCTTGGGGCCAAGAGCAGGCCTGGACCAACCTCAACGGCAAAGAGATCTACGCCGTGAGCGCCCCGGGCAAGGCCTGGCGTGAGCTGGGCCTGTGGCTCGGCGCGCCGATCCTCGTCGCCTCGGGTGTGCTGAGCTTCCTCTTTCAGTGGCGCTCGATCCTGCGCGCGTTTCAGAGCTTCGGCGGCGCCGGGAAGGCCGCCGTGGACGAGGACCCCCGCGTCGCCGCGACGGAGGTGCCGACCTCGTGGTTTGGCGTCGGGATGCTCGTCTCCGGCGCCGGTGTGGTCACCATCGCCGCGCTGTTCTTTGAGGTGCCCGTTCACCTGGGCATCCTCGCGGTGTTCATGACCTTCGCCTTGGCGCTCGTCGCCGCGCGCATCACCGGCGAGAGCGACATCACGCCCACCGGCGCCATGGGCAAGATCATGCAGCTCACCTACGGCGTGCTCTTGCCCCAGTCGGCGACGGCGAACCTGATGACGGCGGGCATCACCGCCGGCGCCGCGTCGTCCACCGCCGACCTCCTGACCGACCTCAAGTCGGGCTATGTGCTCGGCGCCAACCCCCGGCGCCAGTTCTTGGCCCAGGTCTTCGGCATCATCCCCGGCACCATCGCCACGGTGATCGGCTTCCGGGTGCTCGTGCCCGACGCCACGGCGCTCACCGGCACGGGTGAGCTCCCCGCGGCCTTCCCCGCGCCCTCGGCCCAAGCGTGGAAAGCCGTGGCCGAGGTGTTCCGCGAGGGCATCGGCAACATGCACCCCGCCCACCAGAACGCCATCGCCGTGGGCCTCATCTTCGGCGCGGCCCTGGTGCTCGCCGAGCGGTTCTTGCCCAAGCTCAAGCCGTATCTGCCCTCGGCCTCGGGCCTCGGCTTGGGCTTCATCCTGCCGTTCAACTACCCCTTGGCGATGCTCGCCGGGGCGCTGTTGACCTTCGGCTGGGAGAAGCTCTCGGAGAAGACGGCCAAAGACTACGTCGTGCCCGTCTCGTCCGGCATCATCGCCGGGGTGTCCATCGTCGGTGTGCTCGTGCAGGCGATCAACAACTTCGTGCTCGGCGGCGGCGGCGGCCACTGAGCGCCTCCGCGCGGACTCACCATGGACTTCTCCCTTCCTCCTCGGGTGATCCTGCTCACCGTCGCGGGCAGCCGGGCCTACGGGCTGCACCGGCCCGGGTCTGACGTAGACCTCAAGGGCGTGGCGATCCCGCCGCGCCGTTACCTTCACGGCTTCGCCCGGCGTTTTGAGCAGGCCGACAGCTCCAGCCACCTCGCGCCCTTCGCGGCCTTGCTCAATGGGGAGGAGCGCCAGGCCGTCGCCGAGTCGAAGTTAGAGGGCTCGATCTACCATCTGGTCAAGTTTTTTAGCTTGGCCGCAGACGCGAACCCGAACATCCTCGACGCCTTGTTCTGCCGCGACGATGAGGTGCGGCTGCTTCACCCTCTGGGCGCGAGGCTGCGGGAGCACCGCCAGCTCTTCCTCTCCGCCAAGGCGAAACACACCTTCTCGGGCTACGCGGCGGCGCAGATGAAGCGGATCCAGCTTCACCGCCGCTGGCTGATTCAGCCGCCCAAAGGCGCGCCGAGCCGGGGTGAGTACGGCCTGCCGGAGCGCACGTTGATCCCGGCGGATCAGCTCATGGCCGCCCAGGCGGCGGTGCGCACCCAGCTCGACCGCTGGGAGCTTGACCTCTCCATGCTCGACCCGATGGAGGCCGAGCGCCTGCGGGAGCGGATGGAGGAGGTGCTCGTCGAGCGCAGCGTCGCCGCCGACACCCGCTTCTACGACGCCGCGCGCTCCATCGGCCTCGACGACAACCTGATCTTGGTGATGGACCGCGAGCGCCGCTACGAGTCCGCCCGCAAAGAGTGGGAGCAGTATGTGCGCTGGGGCCGCGAGCGCAACCCCGAGCGCGCCGCCTTAGAGGCCAAGTTTGGCTATGACGCCAAGCACGCCGCGCATCTGGTGCGCCTTCTGGCGATGGGCCGGGAGATCCTCACCACGGGCCAGGTGCACGTCTGGCGCGGTGGGCGCGACGCGGAGCTGCTCCAGGCGATCCGCGGCGGCGCGTGGAGCTTCGATGAGCTCATGCAGCACGCCCAGCACGCCGACGCCGAGCTTGAGCAGATCTACCGCACGGGATCCTTCGCGGTGCCCAAACAGGTGGACCGCGACGCCCTTGACCGGCTCTGCGTGTCGCTCGTCGAGGAGGGCCTGCAGGTGCTCCCCGAAGACGTAGAATAGAGACGCCGCGACCCCACACGGCAACACCACGGAGGCTCCTTGGACGTCCTGTTCCTCTCTCCCCATCACCCCGTCGAGATGATCCACTTCACCCGCGGTCTGAGCGAGGTGGGCGCGCGGGTGTGGGGGGTCGGCGACGCGCCGGTCGCGGCCTTGCCCGCCTTGGTGCGCCAGCATCTCACGGACTACCTCCAGGTGCCGCGCATCTTTGACGAAGAGGACACGGTTCGGCGCATCCTCCAGTGGCTCAACGGCCGCCGCCCCGACCTCATCGAGAGCCTGTGGGAGCCCTTGGTGCTCGTCGCCGCGCGGCTTCGGGAGGTCCTCGACCTGCCGGGCATGACCGTGGACACCGTGCTCGGCTTCCGCGACAAAGGTGTGATGAAGGAGCGTGTCGCCGCCGCAGGCCTGCGGGTGCCCCGCTCCCGTCGGGCGAAGACGGCGGAGGAGGTGCGCGCCGCCGCCATCGAGGTCGGCTTCCCGGTCTGCGTGAAGCCCATCGCCGGGGCGGGCTCGGCGAACACCTTCCGCGCGGACTCCGCCGAGGCCCTCGACGCCCGCCTGCCCGAGCTCGCTGGGGTCGAGGAGGTCTCCGTCGAGGAGTTCATCGTCGGCCAAGAGTTCACCTTCGACGCCATCTGTGTGATGGGCCGCCCGGTGTACCGCAGCGTCACGGTCTACAACCCGCCGCCGCTCATCGCCCGGCATGAGGAGTGGATCAGCCCCGCCCAGACCTGCCTGAGAGAGCTCAACACCCCCCAGCTCACCCCTGGCGTGAAGCTCGGCGAGCAGGTGATTCAGGCCTTGGGCATGGGCACCGGGTTTATCCACATGGAGTGGTTCCTCACGCCGTCGGGCGAGGCCATCTTCGGGGAGATCGGCTGCAGAAGCGGCGGCGGCCTGCTCGTCCACCAGATGAACTTCACCGGGGACTGCGACCTGTTCCGTGAGTGGGCCCGGGTGGTCTGCTGGGGCGAGTACAAGGGCCTCAACGAGCGCAAATACAACACCGGCGCGGTGTTTAAGCGCGCCCGGGGCCAAGGCCGCATCCTACGCCACGCCGGGCTCGACGCCTTCCGGGCGCGGTACGGCCCCTGGATCTGCGCGATGGAGCTGACGCCTGTGGGCGCCCCGCGCCGGGACTGGCGCAACACCCTCCTCGGCGACGGCGTGATCATGGTGCGCCACCCCGATCTCGACGCCGTCGAGCGGATGGTGCGGGACGCGGCGATGGGGGTGGAGCTGATCGCGGGTTAGCGCCAGAATCAGCGTCTCAGCGTAAAATCCACTGGCGCAGACCGGGGTTGTGCTCTCCCCCGGTGCGCCAGAGGATGCCGTCGAGCAGGTAATGGGTGAGCTGGGGCAAGCTCAAGAGCGGCACCGCCCAGAACCCCGCCCAGGCCGTGAGGTCCGGGCCGGGGAAGAGGCCCGGGTGCTCCAGGTAGACCACACGGTCCCAGAGCCACTCCTCACCGAGGGCCAAGATCAGCAGCGGCAGCACGAAGGCCCAGGCCCCGGCGGCGGTGAACATCCACGGGCGGCCGGGCCCCTCGCCGCTCACCGCCCAACGCCCGGCGACGGTCCAGGCCACGAGCGCGAGGTACGGCACGCCGTGGTGAACGACGTTGGGCAAGGTGAACGCGAGGTCACCTCGGGCGAAGACGACGCCACCCCACCACACCGCCGCCGTGGTCACCAGCCAGAGGTCGCGGCCCCAGGATGCGCCCTCGGTGACGCGGTTCTTGAGGTGCAGAAGTCCCAATCCCAAGGTGAGCACCCCGGCGAGCTGGGGCACGACGGCGGGCAGGCCAGGCACGAAGTCCCCGGGCATAAACCAGGCGAAGGGCCGGGGGAGGTGGGCGTGCCACCACAAGATCGGCGTGCCGGTGAGGCCGTAGTACAGCCAGCGCTCAACGGCCGCGCCCGCTTGGCCGAGGCCCGCCCGCGCCCGGTAGAGCATGGCGAAGCCGACCTGCTGGCGGATGAAGTGGAAGACGGCGAGGTACGCCATGGCCGTCCAGTAGCGCGCCGGGGACACGCCATGCAGCATCATCGCCACCACGGCGCAGCCAAACGGCAGGGCGATGAGCCACGGCGCGAGGCGGCGGCGCTCGCCAGGGTCAAACAGCGTGCGCCACAACGTCGCCCACACATGCGCCACGTCGATGCCCACGACCAGGGCCAAGAAGCCCAGAGGCCCCACCTCAACCCCCTCGGGCAAGACCAGGGCGACGAGCGCGGCGAGGAGCGCCGGGCCGATGAGCAGGCCGAGGTCAAACCGCGCCGAGACGAGCCAGTGCGTCTGGCTCACGCCGGGCCCGCGAGGCGGGGGTCGGTGAGCGCGCCGAGGCCGAGGAGCACCTCTTCAGCGGCCCGACAGCCGTGAAAGCTCGCCTCCTCAAACAGGCTCATGCCGCTGAGATCGGCGCTGGCGAAGCTCAGGCCAGCCATCGGGCGCGCCGCGTCATCCAAGGCGCCGACGCGGTGCAGGCCCACGGCGGGGATGGCCGTGCCGTGGCCCCAAGGGCAGACCTCGGCGCCGATCACGCGGTCCCTCAGCCCCGGCATCGCGGCGCTGAGATCGTCCAGGACACGATCCACGGCGTCTTGGGGGCGCTCTTTGAGCAAGGTCGCTCTTGACGTGTCAGGCGACTCCGTGGACAGCGGCTCGTAGCAGGTCAAGGTGGCGGGGCCTCGGCCGAACGCGCCGGTCTGGTGGGTGTTGGTGACGTAGCCCAGGCCCTCCGCCCCCCAGATCACGCTGTCCCAGGCGGCCTTCACGCCGTCTTG
>JBEAVX010000033.1:0-2956 GCA_041160755.1 Pseudomonadota bacterium | reverse complement strand
GTGTTTGGGTGATGGCTCCTGGGGCTCTGATGGCGTTGTTGCTGCTTCTTGGCGCTTGTTGGCTGCTGGGGAGCTGGTGGTTCGACCGCCAGCGGATCGTCAAGGGCCTCGCCACCCGCGCCGCAGAGGGCGCCTTGGTGCAGACCGCGCGGGGCGTGGTGGAGTGCGCTCGGGTCGGCGCGGGGCCGACCTTGTTGGCGCTGCACGCATCCCCTGGGGGCTGGGACCGTGGCCTCGCCAGCGCGCAAGACTTCTTGGGCGAAGGCTTCACGGTGATCTCGCCGTCGCGGCCTGGGGCCCTGCGCACGCCGCTTGACGGCGCCGAGCGCCCAGAGGACGCCGCGGACCAGCTCGTCGCCTTGCTGGACGCCTTGGGGGTGGATCGAGTCGCCGTGCTCGCCTGGCAGCACGCGGGCCCGACGGCGATTCAGCTCGCGCTGCGGCACCCGAGCCGGGTGTGGGCGGTGGTGCTGGAGAGCGCGGTCACCGGGGCGAGCCCGGCGCTGGGCGTCGGCGCGGGTCCGCTGGCCCGGGGGCTCCAGGGGAGCCTCGGCGTGTGGCGCACCGAGACGCGGCTGCACGCCTTGGTGCGGGCGCTGCCGGTGGCGCCGCGCTGGGCGCTGCGCTGGGTGCTCGGCGCGACCTTGTCCGCCCAAGGCCCGCGTGAGGACGAGCTGATCGAGGAGCTCCTGGAGGCGCCGGGCCAGCTCAAGCGCCTCACCGGGCTCCTGCGGTGTCTCGGGCCCCTGGCGCCGCGAACGCCCGGCTGGGAGAACGATCGTCTCCAGCAGGCGGCGCTCCACCACGCCCCGCTGGAGGCGATCATGGCGCCGGTCCTCGTCGTTCATGGCGTGCTCGACCCGATCGTGCCCCTGGAGCACGCCACCCGGGTCGCCCACCGCGCGCCCAAGGCCGAGCTGATGCTCCTCGACCGCGCCGGGCACCTCGTCTGGCTGGGGCGCGCCGGGACGGAGGTGCGGGCGAAGGAGCTCGACTTCTTGTGGCGCCACGCGCCCAAGCCGGTGAGTGGACCGGCGGTCTAGACCAGCGGTCTAATCATCCTCATGCCGGGCGGACTCTCGGCAGGCGGCGATGATCTCGGCGATGATCTCGGCGAGGCGCTCGCTGGGGAGGCCGTCCTCGGGCTCCACCATGAGCGCGCGGAGCATCGCCTCCTCACGGTGGGGATCATAGAGGGTGAGGCCCTGGGCGCGCTTCACCGCGCCGATGCGGCGGGCGAGGCGGGCGCGGGCCTGAATCAGACCTCGGAGGGTGAGGTTGAGGGCGTCCATCTCGGCGCGTAGGCGGGTCAGCTCATCGGGATCGGGCATGTCCGCCAGTTAACCCGCCCGCTGGCTGTGGTTATGGTTTGGTCATGGACACGCCCGCCCCGCCGCCCGCCGCTCGCCTCGACCTGCCCGTCGTCGGCATGACCTGCGCGTCCTGCGCTGTGCGGCTGCAGCGGGTGCTGGGCCGCGTGGACGGGGTCTTGGGCGCGGAGGTGAACTACGCCACCGGCGTCGCGAGCCTCACTCTGGCGCCGGGGGTCGTCGATCGACCGGCGCTGGTGAGCGCGGTGTCTCGGGCGGGCTTTGAGGTGCCTGACGGCCTTGACGACGACGACCCCGCCGCGGAGGCCGACGCGCGCCGGGCCATCGAGGAGGCGGCGCGTCGGGCGCTGGCCCGAGACGTCGCCGTCGCGGCGGTCCTGACCCTGCCGGTGTTTGTGCTGGGCATGTTCTTCATGCACTGGGCGCCCGGCGCCTGGATCTCCGCGCCGCTCTCCGCCGCCGTCGTCTTCGGGGCCGGTCGGCGCTTCTTCGTGGGCGCCTTCACCCAGCTCAAGCAGGGCGCGGCGAACATGGACAGCCTCGTCGCGCTGGGCGCTGGGGCGGCCTGGGGGCTCTCGGCCGTGGGGCTCGTCAGCGGGCTCGGCCACGGGGTCATCTACTTTGAGTCGGGCGCCGTCGTCGTCACCCTCGTGCTCCTCGGCAAGCTCTTGGAGGAGCGCGCCCGGGCCTCGGCGGCGGAGGGGCTGCGGCGCCTGGCCGATCTCTCGCCCCAGACGGCCTGGGTTAGCGAGGACGGCCAGGCCGTTGAGCGCCCCGCGCGGTCGCTCCGTGTGGGGGACCTCGTGCTCCTGCGGCCCGGCGCGCGGGTTCCGGCGGACGGGTGGGTGGAGGAGGGCCAGACCAGCGCCGATGAGTCGATGCTCACCGGGGAGTCGCGGCCCGTCGAGAAGGCCCTCGGCGACACGATGATGGCCGGGACGGTGAACGGCGCGGGCGGCGCGCGGCTGCGGGTGACGGCGGTGGGCAAAGCCACGGCCTTGGCGCGCATCTCTAGCCTCGTGCGTGACGCCCAGGCCCAGAAGGCGCCCGTTCAGCGCGTCGTCGACCAGATCGCCGCGGTCTTCGCCCCGGCGGTGTTGGCCTTGGCGGCGATCACCGGCGTCGGCTGGACGCTGTGGGGCGCGGACCTCAACGTCGCCTTGGTGAACGCCGTCTCGGTGCTCGTCATCGCCTGCCCCTGCGCCTTGGGCCTCGCCACGCCGACGGCGATCCTCGTGGGCACGGCCCGGGGCGCCGAGCGCGGCGTGCTCACCCGGGGGGCCTCGGCGATCGAGGCCGCGAGCGGCATCACGCACCTCGTCCTCGACAAGACCGGCACGCTCACCGAAGGAAAGCTGAGGGTGAACCAGGTCTTCGTCACCCAAGCGGGCTCTGAAGACGCGGTCTTGCGCCTCGCCGCCGCCGTCGAGGTCGGCGCGGAGCACCCCCTCGCCGCCGCCGTGCGCACCGCCGCGCCGGGGCCTGTCCCGACCGCGCTCAACGTGGTGACCACGGCCGGGCGAGGCGTGTCGGGGCGGGTGGAGGGCCAGGACGTGCGCGTCGGCAGCCGCCGGGCCCTGGTCGAGGCGGGGGTAGACCCAAAGCCCCTCGGCGAGCAGGCCGAG
>JBEAVX010000031.1:0-11202 GCA_041160755.1 Pseudomonadota bacterium | reverse complement strand
GCGGTCGTGGGCTCCACGACGGGCTCCACCACGGGATCGACGACGAGCTCAGGGCCCGGCTCTGGGCGCAAGAAGAACCACCAGACGAGCACCGCGACGAGCCCAGCGGCGAGCACCGCGCCGCCACCGACGACCACGGGCAGCCAGGTCGGCACCTCGTCGTCTTGGGCCACGGGCCGAGGCGTTGTGCCCGGCGCGTCCACATCGACAGGTGACGCGGCGACCCCTTGAGGGCTCGCGGGCGGCGTGCTCGACGGGGCGCCCCGGGTCTGTAGGGTGCCAGAGATCTCGCGCAGGTCGGGATCCTTCGCCAAGGCGGCGAGGCGGGACTCGACCAGGGGCGGCACGACCTTGCGGGCGTAGCGGCGAAGCTCAGGGCCGGGGAGGTTGTCGGCCAGGGCCCCGAGGCGCTCCTCAACCTGCTGGGCGTTGAGCCGGTTCTCTGGGGAGAACGCCAACATCCCCTCGACGATCTCCATGAGCGGCTCACCGCCTTGAAGGTCACGAAGCTGCTCGACGTGCTCGGCGCGGCGTTTGTTGTAGGAGGTCTCTTGCAGCGGCAGACGCTCGAAGCGACCGCCGGTCAGGAGCTCCCACAGCGTGATGCCCAAGGAGTAGATGTCGGACTCGGGGCCGGCCTCGCCGTGGAGCCAGCGCTCCGGCGCCATGTAGCGCTGGGTGCCGAACTGCACGGACTGGGTCTGGGCCTCACGCTCAAACTCGGCGCGGGCGACGCCGAAGTCCATCACCTTCACCACGCCGCCTGAGGAGAGCAGGAGGTTCGAGGGCTTGATGTCGCGGTGGACGACCCGAAGGGGCTGGCCGGTCTGGGGGGAGCGGGTCGTCCAGGCCGCGTGCAGGGCCGAGGCGGAGTGCTCGATGATCGCCGCGCAGACCCGGGGGGGCAGGCCACGCTCCTTCGCGCGGTCGGCGGCGTCCAAGAGCGCCGCGCCGTCTACGCCCTCGACGTACTCCATGAGCACCGCCGCCCGCTCGCCGACCTGGGTGAGCGCGTGGACCTTGACGACGTGGTCATGGTTGAGCTGGGACATCAGCCGCGCCTCGTCCCGGGCCCGGGCGGCGAGCTGGTTGTCCTTCGCGAACTCCTCGTGCAGGAGCTTCACGGCCATGCGCTGCACGAGGCCTTCAGGGCTGTACACGTCGGCGAGATAGACCGCGCCGAAGCCGCCTTTGCCGAGCGGCTTGAGCAAGCGGATCTTGCGACGGTTCGTGTCCTGAAGCTCAACCTGCACGGTGCTCACCCGGGCGCTCAAGACCGCCCACCTTGAAGATCACAATAAACGAGCGCGCCACCTGTGGCAAGCGGGCCGTTTTTGGAGGATCGGGCTCAGGTGAGGAGCTGAAGGCGCCCTTTGAGCAGGGCCCGGGCGATGGTGATGAGGTGGACCTCGTCGGGGCCATCGGCGATGCGGGCGGCGCGGGCGTACCGGTACCAGCGGGCGAAGGGCACGTCGTCGCTGTAGCCCAGGCCGCCGTGGGTCTGGATCGCGTCGTCCAAGACCTTACAGAGCGCCTGGGCCACCTGGGTCTTCGCCATCGACGACCACACCTTCACCTCTTGATGGTCGAGGCCCTGCTCCAGCATCCAGGCGCAGCGCAGGGTCATCAGATCCCCGGCGTGTACGGCCATGGCGCCTTCAGCGAGCTTGAGCTGCACGAGCTGGTGCTCGCCGAGGCGTTTGCCGAAGCTCACCCGGCGGTTGAGGTGCTCGCGGCTGAGCTGCAGAGCGCGGTCGGCGAGGCCGAGCCAGCGCATGCAGTGGGTGAGCCGGGCCGGGACGAGGCGCTGCTGGGCCAAGGCGAAGCCCCAGCCCTCGCCGCCGAGCACGTCTTGGGGGCCGACCCGCACCCCGTCGAAGGACAGCTCGCCTTCGCGGTGGGCCAACAGCGGCTCGGCCATGACAGGAATGTCGCGGAGGTAGGTGACGCCGGGGGCGTGGCGGTCAACGACGAACAAGGTGGCGCCGCTTTGTGGATCGTCGCTCGTGCGGGCCATGACCAGGAGGAAGCTCGCGTCGCGGCCGCCGGTCGTGTACCACTTGCGCCCGGTGATCACCCAGCCGTCGCCGTCGCGCTCGGCCCGGGTGCGCAGGTTCGTGGGGTCGGCCCCGGCGCCCGGCGCGGGCTCGGTCATGCAGAAGGCGCTGGTGATCTCCCCGGCGCACAAGGGCTTGAGCCAACGATCTTTGACGGCCTGGTCCGCGACCTGGATGAGCAGGTCCATGTTGCCTTGGTCCGGGGCGTCGCAGTGGAACACCCTCGGGCCGACCATCGACCGGCCCATCTCGCGGAACAGCGCGCACATGCCCATGACGCCGAGGCCGAGGCCGCCGTGCTCGACGGGCAGGTGCGGCGCCCAGAGCCCCGCCGCCTTGACCTCGGCCTGAAGGCTGTGGAGGGTGTCGTGGCGCCCGGCGGCGTCCTCGGCGACGATGACGTCCTCCAGGGGGATGACGCGCTCATCGACAAAACGCCGCACCTGGGCGCGCAGATCAGTCAAGGCCGGGGGGAAGGTGAAGTCCATCAGAGCTCCCCGACCTGATCGTCGAGGTCGAAGCGGGGGTTGGAGAGGGCCAGCTCGCTCGCCAAGAGCGCGCGGAGGCCCTGAAGCAAGGTCTCGTCCTCGGGCGGGATCTCCCCGGCGAGCACCCGGGCGCTGAGCCGGGCCTGTTGATCGTGGAGGCGCCGGGCGCGGTCGTCCGAGGAGAGCGGGCCCTCGGGGGCGTCCTCGTGCAGCAGCATCGCCAAGAGCCCCATCGCCTGCTCATCGAGGGCCTCGCCCACCTTGAGCCCCCGGGCGACGCCGCCGAGGAGGTGCGCGGCGACCTTCACCCTGAAGGCCTGGGCGGGGTCTTCTACGCGCAGCTCTTTGGCCAAGAACGTGGCCACGGCGGCGAGCACGGCGACGTTGTCCGGAGGCGGTCTCATGGGGCGCTCGTGGGGCTTTGGGCGTGTCGGGCGATGAGGCGCAGGGCCTCGTACTCCAGCTCAGCGGCGCGCCAGGGGATCGCGAGGAGCTCCAGGTCACGCTCAGGCCCCGCGAGCACCCGCTGGCCTTGGAGGATCGCCCCCGCCGCCCAGCGCAGGTTGCCGTAGACCTCCCAGAAGGTGAGCTCCTGGGGGCTCACCGCCCGGCCCGAGCGCGCCGAGTAGGCCGCCACGAACGGCGCCCGGCGGCAGAGGCCCCCGACGGCGCGGTCCAGAGCCCCAAACCGCCAGTCGCGCACACACAGCCAGCCGATGTCCTCCAGCGGGCTGCCCCAGTGGGCGAACTCCCAGTCGAGCACGCCGGTGAGGCCCTCGGGCTCAAAGAGCAGGTTCCCGGTGCGGAAGTCGCCGTGAACGAGGGTGATCTCGCCGCCCGGCGGCGGGCGGTGCTTCATGAGCCACGCGAGGCCCACAGCCTGGGCCGGGCGGGCGCAAGGCAGGCGCTCCATGCTCTCGCGTAAGGCCGACAAAGCGGCGGCGACGGGGTCCTCAGGCACGGGCAAGGGCAGCGTGACCCTCTCCGGAGTCACGGTGTGAATCGCCGCGAGCGCCTCGGCGAGCTGGGTGGGCGCCCTCTCCCGGGCGCCAGCGAGGCTGGGGTCGCGGGTGACCTTGGCCCCCAAGGTGACGCCCGGCCACAGGTCCATCGTGTACGCCCAGGCGCCGGGCCGAAGCAGGCCCTCGGTGAGCCAACGCGCGGCGGGGGTGGGCGCTCCGGCGGCGACGGCGGCGTTGATGACCTCAAACTCTTCGCGGCGGCCCAAGCTGCCGGGGAGCGCCACGGCGGGGTCGCCCCGGATCACGAGCGCCCGCGACGCGCCGTCGGCCAGGCGCGCCTCAGCCCGCCAGATCTCTTGGCACGCGCCGCCGCCGAGGGGCTCCAGGCGGGTGAGCTGGGTGTCTGGGCCGAGCGCCGCGCGCAGAGTCGCGAGCACGCGGGCGTGTAGGGTTGGGTCGGGTGCGTTGGCGGCGATCATCAGGCGGGATCATGGACGCTCGGCCCGCCCCTCGCAAGCGCCTGAGCAAAAAACGGAGGCCGGGTGCAGCCGAGCGGCTCACCCTCCAGAGCGTCCCCGCCGCCGGGCGCTTCGTCCCTCAAGCGCGCTCGGCTGGGTTCAGCGCCTCGGCCAGAGCGCCCACAGCCAGAGCGGCGCGAGCTGAGCGACCTCGGTGAGCGCGACCTTGAGGCCCCGCGCGGAGACGAAGCCCGCGCCGATGGGCGAGACCGGGATCGGCCGCCAAGGCAAGAACGCGCGCTCCGCCGACCACGGCCAGGCCCAGGCCACGCCGAGACCGCCCGTGGTCATGGCGTCCAAGAGCGGGTGGCTCCCCACGACGACGGCGCTCAGCCCGGCGAGGCGGAGGGGCTGGGCGTGGCCCCGCAGGCGGGCGATCAGGCCCACCGCGAGGCCCACCAGCCCGGCGAAGACGATCGAGTGGCTCGCGCCTCGGTGGCCGAAGGCGTCCGCGTAGGGGATCCCGAAGGCGAAGGCGACCACGTCGGCGTCCGGCAGGAGCGCGAGGGCCGAGAAGCCGACCATCGCCAGGGCGAGCCGACCCGCGCTGGCCTCACGGCCCGCCCACAGGCGACCGGCGGCGAGGCCGACGATGACGTGCCCGACGCTCGCCACCCCGGCTCAGCCCGCGCGGCGGCGGCGGAGGAGCGCGAGGCCCGCCGCCACGAGGCCGCCCAGCGACGCCGCGCCGCCAGAGACGACGCTGCACCCGACGCTGCTCGACAACGAGGCGGCGAGGTCCTCGCCGTGCACGACGATCTCGGCCCCGACGCCGTCACAGTCCCCGCGGACGCGGCGCTCGTGGTCGGGGTTGTAGGTGTAGCCCAGGCGCTCGCCCTCGCCGGTGATCGGCGCCTCGCCGACGGTCCAGACACACCGTGAGCCAAAGATGGGCGCCCCGGCGGCGTCGGTGGTGAGCGCGATCACGCTGAGCGAGTCGCCGGGCTCGGCCTCGGCCTCGTCGTCCCCGTCGAGGTGCACGCTCGCCACTGCGTAGGGCTCCACGAACGACACGTCCAAGCGGCCGACCTCGACGCCGTTGATGACGAGCTGGATCTGCTGGGGCCCGGCGGCCTCGGCGCTCAGGCTGATGTATTGGTGGTCCTCGCCGAGGCTCGCCGCCGGGGCGCCCACGAGCACACCCTCGGCGCCGAGCCCCGCCAGAGGAGCGAGGCCATAGAGCCGCTCGCCCTCTGCGAAGTAGCGTACCTCGAAGGTGCCCTCGCCGCCGACGACGACCTGGGGCGGGGCCTCGACGCCGACCTGGAGCGGCGCGCCGGCCAGCTCGTGAACCCGAGAGTAGAAGCGCAGCTCATCGGGGCGCTGGACGACGATCGACGCCGCGTCTCGCACCGCGCCCTCGTCGTCGAGCACGGTGATCTCCACCTCGCCGGGGGCCAGCGCCACGGCGTCGTAGCGGATGGCGTCGTCATCGACCTCCGGGTCGGGCGGCACGGGGACGAGGCGGAGCACGTCGGGGTTGGAGCTGACGATCTGCCAGGCGTTCATGTTGTCGCGGCGGCCCCGACGATCCGCGGTGAGCACAAACACGGCGCCCTCGACGAGGCGCGGCGCCAGCTCATCCACCCGCTTGGCCCCGACAAACTCCGTGACGACGTTGTCGGTGATCACCACGGGCTCGCCGCAGGCGGAGAGGGCGCTGAGCAGAAGGACGCTTGGAAGAGCTCGCATACACGCTCCGGGTAGGTCACCTCGGCGCCATGCAATCGGTGGGCCACCTCGGCGAGCCACCGCGCAGGATCCGCCGCTGATCGTCGTCATCGCCGGTTGTCGCGCCGGGCGCGCCGCGCCCCACCCCGCCAAACCACGATCGAGATGTCGCGGTTTGGCGACACGCCGACTGGCGGAGGTGCAGAGGCGCCTGCGCCGGGCTAACACTGCCCTGGTTCACTCGGAGCGCCCGTGATTCAGGCCGTCACCTTCGACTTCTGGGACACCCTCGTCATCGATGACTCGGATGAGCCCGCCCGGGCCGCGCGTGGGCTGCCGACGAAGGTCGAGACCCGCCGCCAGCTCTTCGTGGAGGAGGTGCTGCGCCACCAGCCCGGCGTTAGCCCCGGTCGCGCGGCCCAGGCCCTCCAGCAAGCCTTGACCGCCTTTGGCCGCCAATGGAAGGTCGAGCACCGCACGCCCCCGGTCGCCGAGCGGCTGCGCGAGGCCCTGGCGCTGTTGGGCCTCGGCGCCACGCCGGGCTTTGACGCCTTGGTCGCCGCCTGGGAGGACATGGAGGTGGAGCTCCCGCCCACCCTCGCCCCCGGCGTCGCCGAGATGATCCCCGCCTTGGCCGAGCGCGTGAAGCTCGGCGTCATCTCCGACACCATCGTGACCCCCGGCCGGGGCCTGCGCCGCATCTTGGCCGATTACGGCCTGCTCCAGCACTTCTCGGCGCTCATCTTCTCCGACGAGCGCGGCGCCTCCAAGCCGTCGCCGGTCGTCTTTGAGCTCGCCGTCGCCGAGCTGGGCGTGCCCGCCGCCCGGGTCGCGCACATCGGCGACCGCGAGGTGAACGACGTCGATGGCCCGAGACGCGCCGGGATGCGCGGGGTGCTCTACACCGGCTGCGTCGATCGCCGCGTCCCCGGGACGCCGAGCGAGGCCGACGCCGTGCTCACCCACCACGACCAGCTCCTGACCCTCATCACCACGCTCTGATCCACTGAGTCGCCGAGGCCCCATGACCCTCACAGACACCCAGCGCGCCGCCTTGGCGACGCTCACCGCCCGTTTTGACGGCGCCTTCCCCCAGCGCAGCGGCCAGTGGCGCCGGGTGGGTCGGGAGTCGGAGCACCCCGTGGTCACCCCCGACGGCCAGGCCGGCGACATCAACGACCTCTGGCCGCTCCTGGGCGAAGGGGGCGACCTCAAGGTCAAGCGTGAAGGTGAGCTCATCGTCGCGATGGAGGGCGAAGACTACGGCTACTGCGCTGAGGTGGGCCGGGGCACCATCGAGGTCATCCTGAGCCCGTCGGACGACCTCGTCGATCTGGAGCGTAAGTACCTCGTCGCCATGGAGCGCCTCGTGCGCGCCGCCGACGCCAAGGGCCTGCGGGTGCTGGGCTACGGGATGCAGCCGGTGCAGGCGGGCACGGCGGAGTTCATGGCGCCCAAGCAGCGGTACGGCGCGATCTTGGAGGCCCTGGGCCCGATCTGGCTGTGGTTCACCCTCACCGCGAGCGACCAGGTCCACATCGACGTGAGCCGCGAGGAGTGGGTGCGCCTCACGAACCTCGGCAACCTGCTCTCGCCGGTGACCGTGGCCCTGTGCGCCAACTCTTCGGTGTTTGAGGGCAAGTTTCAGGGCATGGCCTCCTCACGAGAGGGCCAGATGGGCCGCATCGGCGCCGCCGAGTTCCGCCACGGGATGCCCGTCGGCGCCGCCGAGGACGCCGCCGCGTATGTGCTGCAGCGCGCGGTGCAGCCGCTCCTGGTGCGCCGGGTGAACGGCGTCATCGTGCCCGGCCAAGGCAGCTTCTTGGACTACGTCGAGGCCGAGCGCCCTGACGACGACGCCCTGTGGGACGCCTTCTTGCTCCATGAGCACTACATCTGGAACAGCGCCCGGCCCCGCTCGGCCATCGGCACCATCGAGCTGCGCGCGGCCTGCCAGCAGCCCCCCGAGGAGCCCTTCGCCGCCGCCGCCTTGGGCTTGGCGTTCATCGCCGCCGCCGACGCGCTGGAGGCCCTGCTCCTCGAACGTCTGGGCGAGGATCCTTGGCCCAAGATGCGCGCCTGGCACCACGCCGCCGTGCTGCACGGCCTCGCCGCCGACGAGCCCACGCCGGGCCTCCTCGACGAGCTCCTGAGCCTCTGCGAAGACGGCCTGCGCCGCCGGGGCCGGGGCGAGGAGCGTTACCTCAAGGCCCTGCGCCGCCGGGTGCAGCGCGCCGAGAACCCCGCCCAAGAGGCCGTGCGCCTGCTCACCATCGGCGGCCCAGCGGCCCTGGTGGACCGCTTCGCCTGGCCGGTGCCCTGAGCCGCGCGGCCTAAACGAGCGCCCGCCGCGCGCGCGACGGGACGGGCGGCCCCCACGGGATGCAGCCCGTCGAGCCCGAGAAGTCCTCACCATACAAACACTCGTTCGCGGCCTCGGTGCCGACGCCGTGCTCCGCCTCGCAGGCGATCTTGAGGGCCTCGCAGCAGGACGCGACCTCTTCAGCGGGCAGGCCGTTGCAGTCGCTTTGGGCGCTGGTGTCGGCGACGCTCGTGTCGGTGACGTTGGTGTCTTGAGAGTCCGTGGTGTCGCCGCCGCTGGTGTCGGTGACGACGGACTGGGTGTCGTCGGTCTTGGCCTCGCCGACGCAGGCGGTCATGGCCAACACGACGCTGGAGGCGGCGAGCAGGGCTTTGTGGCGAAGGAGGGCGCGGGAGATGGACATGGTCGTTCGCTCCGGGTGAGGGTGGGATCAGCGGGAAAAGACGTGGGCGGTCTCGGCCTTGGCCTCGTCCCAGGCGGCCTGGGCGTTGAGGCCCGCCTGGGTGAGCCCAGGGACGATGACGGTCTGGATCGTGTCGACGAAGAGGCCCCGCGCGAAGCCGCCGTCACACACCCCGGCCTGGCCGAGCTCGGGGCGGATCACGCCGGATCGTGGCAGGCGCGGCACCTCGTGGTGAACCTGGTGCGCGAAGGCGTCCACGAGGTAGCGGCTCGTGCGGGCCCGGGCGGCGGCGTCGAGGCGCGGCATCAACAGGCCGAGGGTGCGCCAGCCGAAGCGCGCGTGGCTCACCTCATCGGCGAGGATCTCGCCCAGAAGCGTCGCCAGCGGCCCGTCGTCCAGCTCGGCGTGCTCGGCGCGGATGATGCTCACGGCGATGGTCTCGGACATACAGCCGACGCTGATCACGTTTCGCACCGCGCCCTCGATGGGGGCGACCTCCTCATGCAGCGGCACGGGCTCAAACGCCGGCAGCGGCGCGACGGGCGCGCCCCCCAAGGCCAACACCACCCCAGCGCACTGCTCGGCGTGGCGCAGCTCATCGGCGATGGCGGCGGGCAGCTCGGCCAAGGCCGCGGGCGGGGCCCCGGCGCGCATGAGGCTGTGGACGAGCCCCGCCCAGACCTGGGCCGAGAGGTGCTCGTTCACCATGCGGCCGCGCCAGGTGCGGATCGCCATCTGGCGCTCGGGCTCAGAGAGCGGCGGCAGGGCCGAGAGGTCGGGCAGGCGGGCCTGGGCCTCGCGGCGGAGGTCGAGGAGGATCGGCGCGGCGGCGGTGGTCTCGGGGGTTCCATCTTCGGTGTGGAAGTTCATCGTTCGCTCCTTGTGAACCCATCCTACCCGGGCCTTCTCTCCTGAGAATCAGAATGTTCTGAATCCAATTGTTCGCTTGCTCCTTATAATGACGGCATGGATCACCAGTCCCTCCGCTGCTTCGTCGCCGCCGCCGAGACCGAGACCTTCCGTGTGGCCGCCGCCCGTGTCGCCTTGAGCCCGGCGGCGCTCTCCGACCGGATCGCCAGCTTGGAGGACCAGCTCGGCGTGGCGCTGTTCACCCGCACCACCCGCCGGGTGACCATCACGGAGGCCGGGACGCGGCTTCTGCCCCACGCCCGCAAGCTCCTCGACGACGCCGCCCGCTGCCGGTCGGTGGCCTTGGGCGATCAGAGCCCCCTGCCCTTCGCCTTGACCCTGGGCACCCGGGCCGAGCTGGGCCTGAGCTGGCTGTGCCCGGCCCTCGCCCCCTTGGAGGCCGAGCGCCCTGAGCGTGTCTTGCACCTGTACATGGCCGACTCCGGCGCGCTCCTCGATCGCCTGGAGCGCGGCGCCTTAGACGCCGTGGTGCTCAGCGCCCGGCTCACCCGCCCGCACTTAGAGACCGCCCTGCTCCACGAGGAGGCCTACGCCTTCGTCACCGCGACGGACGGCCCCCGGGCGGCGCACGAGGCCCGCGACTTCACGCTCTTGGACGCCACCCCCGACCTGCCCTTGTTCAGCTACCTCCTCGACGCCCTGCCCGAGGGCCCGCCCTGGCGTTTTCGAGAGCACCGCTACGTGGGCGGCATCTCGACGATCCGCCACCAGGTGCTCGCCGGTCGTGGGGTCGCCGTGCTGCCCCGCTACTTCATCCACGATGACCTCCTCGCCGGTCACCTCGTCGAGCTCTTGCCCAAACGCCCGCCCCGGAGCGACTGGTTCCGCCTGATCTGGCGGGCGGATCACCCCCGCGCCGATGAGCTCGTGCGCCTCGCGGCCTCGTTGCGCGCCTGGCCCCTGCGCTGAGCCGCCGAGCGCGCTACGCTTCCGGCCATGACTGTCCCCCTCGACGCCGCCCTGCGTGGCCACACCCGCGCGCTGCTCTCCCTCTGGCGCCCCCACCGCAAGGGCCCGCCGGATCGCCTCACCCAAGACGAGCTGCGTGAGGTAGCCCAGGCCGTGAAGCGCCTGTCCGCCGGGCTGAGCGGCGAGCGCACCAAGGCCGGCCGCGACTACCTGGGCACCGACGACGGCCGCACGGCCTACCTCCTGCACTTCTGGCCCGTGAGCTACGCCCAGACCCGCGCCGCGCTCACCCGCGCCGGGCTCACCCCGCCCCCGGGCGGCGGTCGTGTCTTGGAGCTCGGCGCGGGCCCCGGCCCTGGCGCCATGGCGCTCCTAGACGCGGGCTGGGCCAACCTTCACTGTGGGGACCGCAACCCCGACGCGCTCCAGAGCCTGCGCGCCCTCACCCGCGACCGCACGCAGACCCCTGTCGAGACCTTTGTGTGGGATGGTGAGTCCCCGGACGCCGCCGTGCCCGCCGGGGAGTTTGATCTGGTCTTCGCGAGCCATGTGCTCAGCGAGCTCTGGAAACGGTCCCCCGACCGTGTGGCGTCGCGCCTGGGTCTGGTGCAGTCCTTGACCCGCCGCCTGCGCCCTGGCGGCCAGCTCTTGCTGATCGAGCCCGCGACCCACCTCCTGAACGCCGAGCTCCTCGCCCTGCGCGACGCCGCCGCCGCCTCGGGTCTGTTCATCACCGCGCCGTGTGTGCCCCAAGGGCCCTGCCCGGCCCGCGCCGAGGGGGTGGCCTGCCACGCCGCGACGCGCTGGACCCCTCCCCCGCTCACCGAGCAGCTCACCCGGGCGGCCTTCATCAGCAAAGACACCCCGGCGTTCTCGTATCTGTGTTTGTCCGCCGCGCCTGTGGAGGGGCCGCCGCCGGGGGCCTTGCGGGTGATCTCGGA
>JBEAVX010000002.1:0-12887 GCA_041160755.1 Pseudomonadota bacterium | reverse complement strand
GAGGGGTACGACGTGAACAGCGCCGGTGGCGGGGGCAGCGGCGCGTCCGGGGACACCCGCCAGGCGCCCTCCTCGTGATCCCAGGTGTTGTAGAACCACTCCGCCGAGCGCCCCGCCCCTTGGGCCACGATGTCACCCTCAAAGCCCAAGTAGAGCGCGAGGTGCGCCGGGGACGGCGGCAGGCGCTCCACCCCTTCAGTCCACGGGGCCCGGGCGGCGGCGGGCAGGAGGCGCGTGACGGTCGGCCAGGCGCCGATGGCGCTCACGACGTTCGGCGCGCGGATCACCTCACCGTCCTTCATCCGCACCCCGACCGCGCGGCCGCCTTCGAGCACGATCTCCGCCACATCGGCGCAGATGCGGGTCCAGCCGCCGTGATCCGCCACGGTCTGCAGCATCGCCGGGGCGATGGCCTGGGCGCCGCCCACGGGGAAGTACGCGCCCCAGAGGAAGTGCCGCACGACGAGGCACTGCAGGGCCCAGGCCGCCTCGGACGGGGGCGAGCCGTGGTACCCCCACTGCGCGGTCAACACCGCGCGCAGCTTGGGATCGGTGACGAGCTTCGAGAGCGCGACGTCTGTGGGCTCGTTGAGGAGCGCGGCGGCCTCACGGCCCACCCACGGCCCCACGGCCCGGCCAAAGGCCCCGGGGATGAGACGCCCCATCATCCAGCCCTTCATCGTGCGCACGGTGAGCCGCACGTCCTTGAGGTAGGCGTCGATCTCGTCGGCGGAGGCCGGGAACGCCGCCTTGAGGGTCTTGGCGAAGTCCGTGGGGTTGTCGGGGAACTGGATCGACACGCCGTCGGGGAAGTGGAAGGTGTCGTACACCGGCCCGACGTTCTCCCACCGGAGGCGGCCCTCGGTCAAGGTGTGCATCAGGCGGCCGGGCATGGCCTGGGGGCCCATCTCGCCGACGAGGTGAACGCCGACATCCCACACAAAGCCCTTGCGCCGAAAGGCGTGGGTGAAGCCGCCGGGGACGTAGTGCTGCTCCAAGACCAAGACCCGCTGCCCCGCCCGGGCGAGGAGCGCCGCCGTGGTCATGCCGCCGATGCCCGAGCCGATGACGAGGGTGTCGAAGGCCCGACGGTCGGCGGGGACACGTTTGGACCACGGGCGCGGCGCGCGGCCAGGGGTGGCGGACTCAGCGGGCTCGGCGGGGTCGTGGTCGGGGTCCATCGGGCGGGCTCCTGGTGAGTCCGCCAGTCTACAGCCCGCCCACCCAAGAGACGAGGGCCGGGGCGAGGCGGCCCTCGACGAGGTTCAGCGCCAGGGCCTTAAACCGCAGCATCTGCACAGGATCTCCGGGCGCTAGGCGCTCGGACGGGTCGCCCCCGGCGGCGTCGCTCACCACCTTGAGGGCGTAGAACGGGCGGTCTCGGGCGGCGCGGCGCAGGCCCCCGGCCTCCATCTCGCAGGCCACCGCGCCCCGGGCGGCCAAGGCGGCGCGGGCTTTCGGCGTCGCCACGACCTCGGCGACGCTGGCCAAGGCGCCGAGGTGCAGGCCCGGCGTCGGCGGCGGCGTGAGCGGGATCGGCGCCCCCTCGCCATGAACGAGGCCCGTCGCGCCGACCAGGGCCCCCCGGGGCAGGCCGTCGATGAGCGCGCCGCAGGTGCCGAAGCTCACCACGACCTCGGGGTTCAGCCGCTCCATGGCCTCAAGGCCCCGGCGCTCGGCGCGCTCTAGGCCCACGCCGCAGGTCAACAGCGCCACGGGGCGGGCGTGCAGGTGGCCCAACCACAGGCGCGGGCCGATGGGGCGCGGCGCGGTGAGGCGGCGCAGCACGGGGAAGGTCTCCACGCGCATCGCGCCGACGAGGAGCCAGGGCCTCACGGCGCCGGCGCCGCCGGGCGTTTGCGCTCGGTCAACGACGCCAGGGCCGGGAGCAGGGTCACCGAGCTCAAGAAGCAGGCCATCACGCCCAAGTTCACCAAGAGGGCGAGGCTAGAGAGGCCGTTGTGGTTGATGAGGAACAGGATCGAGAAGCCGATGGCGGTGGTGAACGACGTGAAGAAGATCGCCCGGCCCGTGGAGGAGACGCTCTCGGCGATGTCTGGGGCGCCCTCGTCCCAGCGGTGCAGGATGTGCACGCCGTCATCGACGCCGATGCCGAACAAGAGCGGGAACCCGGCCAACATCAGCACAGACGCCGGGATGTTCAGGGCGAGGATCACCGCCACGGCCAAGGCGCAGCCGCCGACGAGGGGCGTCATCGCGAGGGCCATCTTTCGTACGGAGCCGAGGTCGATGAGCAGCACGATCACCAAGGAGAGCAGGATCGCCCCCACGGCGACGGGCAGGCGGTCGAGGCCGCCGACGAGGAGCTGATCCATCACGAACAGCGCGCCCGTGGCGTCGGGATCGACGCTGTGGACCTGGCGCTTGAACTCGCTCAGGGTGTCGAACTGGATGCGGTAGTCCTTGGGGAACACCAGGGTCAAGAGCTCGCCGCCGCGGGCGTAGCGGTCTTGCAGCGCCGGGGGCAGCTCCGCCGGGGTGAACTGGGTCAACGACGCGCAGAACCTCGCGCCGTCGAGCAGGTCGTTCATGGCGCCGAACAAGGCGCGCTCCCCTTCAGCCAAGGCCCCGGGGGCCTGCTTGGGGAGGGCCTTCTTGGCGTCCTCGACGGCGGCCTTGAGCGACCGGGCCGCGCCCTCGACGGGGGCGGCGCCGATGAGGCGGGACTCCAAGGCGATCCGGCTCGCGGCGAGGCCGAGGCTGTCGAGCTCAACGTACAGTCGCTCCAGATCCGGGCCGCCGGGGCTCGGCTGGGGCGTCTTGAGGCGCTCCAAGAGCGGCAGCAGCGCCTTGTTTCGGTCCACCCGCGCCTGGGCGTCGGCGGGGATGATCTGGAACACGCCGTCCACCCGGGCCACGCCGGGGAGCGCCAAGAACGCCTCGCCCTTGGCCCGGGACTCCTCGACGGTGGCGCTCACGGAGTAGATCGCCTCGGCGGAGCCCCCGAAGGCCCGGCTGAGATCTTTCGCGGCGGCCAAGGCCGGGAGATCCTGGGTGATCAACGACTCCAGGTTGGTCTCCAGGCGGAACCGTGGGGTGAGCAGCGCGGCGCTGAGCACCACCGCTCCCCACAGGCCGATGGTGAGCTTGGGGCGCGTGATGGAGCCCCGCACCAAGGCGTCGATCCAGCCGAGCCGCGCCGAGATCACCTTCCGGGGCGCCTGGCCTTCGCCCAACATCAGGCCCGCGGGCAAGAACAGCAGCATGATCATCGCCGCCGAGATCAGGCCCAGGGCCGCCGTGATCCCGAGCTGCACCGCCGCCTTGAAGTCGGTGAGCGCCATGAGCGCGAAGGCGATGGCCGTGGTCAGCGCGCCCACGGCGACGCCGCGCCCGGCCCGGGCCATGGTGGTGACGAGCGCCTGCTCGGGGCTGTGCGCCTGGGCGCGCTCGTCGTTGTATCGGGCGATAAGGTGCGCCGCGTAGTCGATGCCCAGCCCAAAGAGCATCATCGCGAACGCGCTCACCATGACCGAGGCCACGCCGAACACCACACGGACGAGGCCCAAGGTCCAGACGAGGCTCACCAGGAGCGCCACGCCGACGAGCACCGGGGTGATGGGCTTGCGGTCGAGCATCAACAGGCACAGCAGCACGAGCACCAAGGTCAAGGTCGAGAGCGGCTGCACCTTGCTGAGCACGTTCTGCTGGTCTTGGTGGCTGCCCGGCATGAGCCCCGCCGTGCGAAGGCTGAGCTTGGGGTGGGCGGCGCGGATGGGGTCGATGGCGGCCTCAAGCTCGCCGAACTTGTCGGAGCCGACCTCGCTGGTGAGCGGGTCCAGGCGGGTGCGCACGTCCACGGCGTAGACCGAGCCGTCCGGCGCGGCGAAGAAGCCGTCCCGCAGGGGCAGGCTGCCGACCCCGGCGCCTGGCGTCGGGCCTTGGGCGTTCAACAGCGCGCTCGCGGCCTCGCGGCCGGTCTCCTCGGTGGGGTCCGCGATCCAGCGGGTGAGCCCCGCCATGCCGTTGAGCGCGGCGGCGACCTCCTCCGGCGGCGGGCGCGGCCCTCCGCGCAAGGCCAGGGCCTCGTGCATCGCCGTCACCAGGCCCACGACCCCGCCGATCTCCGTCGCCCGGGCCAAGGTGGGCTCGGCTTGGGTGAGGCCCCGCTCCAAGGCCACGAAGCCCTCGTCATCGAGGCCCATGAGGCCGTAGCGGGTGAGCAAGGCCGGGTCGAGCTGGGCGCGGGCGTCGCTCACCAGGGGGTGCCCCTGCAGCGCCGCCTCGACCTCCTCCGCCGCCGCCCGGCGCTCGTCCTCCAGGCCGCCGGTGATCACGACGAACACCGACGACGCCGCGCCGAACTTCGCGGTGACCTCGGCGAGCCGGGTCATCGCCGGGTCGTCCTCGTCCAAGATGCCGATGAAGCTCAGGTCCGAGCGTAGGCCCGCCGCGCTCCAGCCGAAGCCCAAGGTGAGCAGCAGGCCCAGGCTGAGCACGGCCCAGGGGCGCGTCGCGCAGAGCTTGCCCCAGAAGGCGAAGGCGCGGTCGATGGGGTGGTCCATCAGGCGCTCGCCGGGCCGGTCGCCGCGCCGCCGCGTGGGCGCTTGGCGCCGACGCTCCAGGCCGCCTCGTTGTCGCGCATGGGCAGGCTCACCCGAGGTTTGCCCTCAAGCTGGGCCAAGGCCGCCGCCACGGCCGGGGCGGCGGCGAGGCTCGCCACCTCCCCCAAGGCGCGGGGGGCGTCGCCGCTGGGCACCAAGACGCCGGAGAGCGGCGGGGTGAGCGGGGCCTTGAGGAGCCCCATGTTGCGGATGCGCACGTCGGGGAGGCCGTCTGTGCAGAGGAGCTCCTCGACGAGCGCCGCGCCGAGGCCCCACATCAGGCCGCCCTCCAGCTGGCCCACGGCGAGGGTCGGCGCGGCGTCGGGGCCCGTGGCGCCGAGGCTCTCGGCGGCGAGCACCTTGCCCGTGGCGTCGAGGGTCACGAAGGTCACGACGGCGTTGAGGCGCGGCGTCCCGTCGTCGTCCAGCGTGGCCTCGGCGGGCGAGTCGGGCCTGGCCTTGAGCGTCGCCCCGGCGGCGGCGGCGGCCCGAAGCAGGGCCTCGTCCCCGGCGCGGGCCCCGTCCAGGTCGGCGAGCACCTCGAAGGTGTCCGGGGAGAGGTTTGACGCGGCGGCGGCGGCGACCACGAGCGCGGTGTGCAGCCCTTGGCCGCCCTCGCCGACGTTCACCCGCAGGCTCACCCGGCCGTCGTCCCGGGGCTCCAGGCGAACCCGGGCGGCGCCGCCATCTTGCTTGGCCACGGCCAAGGCGAGGCCGACGGTGTGGCCCGCCGCGCGGGCGGCCTCCACCTTAGGGGCCACGGCGCGGAGCAGGGCCTCGACGCCCGGATCCTCGGCCAGCGCGCCCTCCCCAAAGGGGTCCCCGGCGCGCAGGGCCGAGCGTGACCGCAGGGTGAGCGGGTCCAGGCCGAGCCGCGCCGCGAGCTGGTCCACGGCGCCCTCCACGGCGAAGGTGACCCCGGTGAGCCCCGCGCCGCGCACGGGCCCCGCCGAGGGGTTGTCGGTGCGCACGCCCTGGACCTCGATCTCGACGTGGGGCACCCGATACGCCCCGGTCATGTGCTCGGCGATCCGCTGGATGAGGGCTTCAGCGTCCGTCGGCCGCCCGCCGAGGTCCACGAGCGCCCGCACCTTGAGGCCCACCAGGCGCCCCTCGCTGTCCCCGGCCAACATCACCCGCAGGCTCATGGCCGGGGCCTTGGGGTGCAGGCGCACGCCGTCCTCCAAGGCCAAGGTGAGCTTCACCGGGCGGTTGAGACGCTGGGCGGCGGCGGCGGCGAGCAGCCCCAACGGCAGCCCCGACTTGGCCCCGAAGGCCCCGCCCGTCGGCATCGACACCACCTTGGGCGTGATCCCCAAGGCCGCCGCCACCCGGGCCGCCTCTTCGCCGGGGGCGCCGTCGCAGGTGAACAGGGTGAGCCCGCCGCCGAAGGTCGGCTGGGCGAGGGCGGCCTCGGGCTCCAAGAACGCCGGGTCGAGGGCCTGGGTGGTGAAGGTCTCCTTGATCAGCGTGAGCCCGCCCTCGTTGAGCCGGGTGTTCAAGGCGCCGCGCTGAAGCTTGGCGACGGGGCCGAGGCGGGCCGGGTCTTTGGCGGCGGCCTGAAGGTCCGTCACCGCCGGGCGGGCCTCGACGGTGACCTTCACCCGATCGGCGGCGAGCCCGGCGCGCTCCTTCGTGTCGGCGATCACGACCGCCACCAGGTCTCCACAGGACCGCAGGGCCTCGCCGACGGCGACGAGCGCGCCCGGGGGAAGCTCCGCCGCCGTCCACACCGCGATCACGCCCTGGGCCTCGGCGGCCTCGGCCACGTCTACGCCGGTGAGCGCGCCGACGGCCACAGGCGCGAAGACCAAGGCGGCGAAGGCGAGGCCCGGCGGGCAAAGATCGTCCACATAGGGGTGCTGACCGAGGGTCATCTCGGCGGCGTCGAGGCGCAAACGCTCCGTCGTCGGCGCGCGGGCCTCGCCCCGGCGGATGGCGCCCGCGACCTGGATGGCCTCGACCACCCGGCCCCAGCCCGTGCACCGGCAGAGGTGCATGTTCAGGGCCTTCTTCACCTCGTCCTCGGCGGGATCCGGCGACCGCTCCAAGAGCGCGGCGGCCTGAACCGCGATCCCGGGGGTGCAGTAGCCACATTGGGTGCCGCCGGTCTCGGCGAAGGCCTGGCCGAGCGCGGCCCGGGTCGCCTCGGAGAGCCCGTCGAGGGTGCGCACCTCTTTGCCTTGCAGGGAGCGCGCCGGGAGCGTGCAGGTGAGCCGCACCTTGCCGTCCACCAAGGCCACACAGCACCCGCAGATGCCTTGGGGTGAGCATCCGGCCTTCAGGCAGCGCTGGTCGAGGTCCTCGCGCAGCACGTCCAAGGCGGGGCGCTTGGGGTTGACCTCGACGGCGGCGGGGGCGCCGTTGAGCGTGAAGCTCAGGGCGAGGGTGTCCATCTTCGGGCCAGCAGACGACATGGGGGGCGCTCCAGGGCTCAGGCAGAGGTATGTTAGCCCGCCAAGCGCTAGGAGTCGGCCCTGTTCCGCGTGCAGCGATCCACCGTCTTCGCCGCCCTCACGCTCCTCGCCGCCTGCGGCCTCGTGCTCTGGCCGGGGCCCTTCGCGCCGGGGCTCATCGGCCACCCCACGGGGGATCTCGCCTACCACGTCTGGGGCACGGACTGGTTCGGCGGAGAGCTGCTCCAGGGCCGCCTGCCGCTGTACACCCGGGTCACCCACCTCCCCGACGGCGGCTGGCTCTACCACCCCGACCCGCTGGGCGCGCTCCTCGCCTTGCCCCTGCGGCCGCTGGGCCCGGCCTTGGCCTGGAACCTCTTGGTGAGCCTCCAGGTCCTCGCCGCCGCCGCCGGGGGCTTCGTCTTGGGCCGCGCCTTGACCGACAACGACGCCGGGGCGCTCACCGCCGGGATCGTCTGCGCCGCCTCCCCCTTCGGCCTGGGCCTCATCCACTCCGGCCTCAGCGAGTACCAGGGCCTCGTGTGGCCGATCCTCGCCCTGTGGGCCGTGCACCGCGCCGCTGAGGCCCCCGACCGCTGGCGTCTGGCCGCCTTCGCCCTCTGGCTGTGCACGGCCCAGGCGTTCTATTACGGCGTCTTCGGCGCGCTCTGGGCGCTGTGTGTCTTCGCCGCCCCGCCCTGGCGCCTCACGACCCTCGCCAAGATCCTCGTGACCTGGCTCGTCGCCAGCCTGCCCTTGATCGCCGCCGCCACGGGCTCGTTCTCGGCAGAGGAGGCCGCCTTCACCGCCCAGGAGGCCCCGGGCTGGAGCTACCAGAGCTTGCCCGCCACGGACCTGCTCGCCTGGATCCGCCCCGGGGACTGGGTTCACCCCGACACCCCACGGATGGGCAACCCCGGCATCTTGCATGTGAGCTACCTCGGCTGGGCGGCGTTGATCGCCGCGATGTGGGCCTATCTGCGGGATCCCCGCCTCGCCGCGTGGCGACGGCCGGCCTTGATCTTCGGCCTCTTCGCCTTGGGCCCGAGCCTCTCGGTCAACCGCCGCCTGATCACCTTGGGCGGTGTGGCCTCGCTTCTGCCGATGGCGGCGCTGTACCTCCTGCCCTTCTCGCCGTGGCGCGCGGTGCATCACCCCTACCGCGTCGCGGCCTTCGTCGTGCCGCTGCTCGCCGTCGGCGCGGCCTGCGCCGCCGCCCGCCTGCCCCGGGTCTTGGGCTGGGCCTTGCCCGCCGTGATCTTGGCCGAGAGCCTCTTCGCCTCCGCCGCGCCCTGGCCGCTGGTCCGCGCGCCCTTCGGGGAGGACGCGCCCCTGTACGCCAAGCTCCCCGCCGAGGGCCATGTGCTGGACTGGCCCCCCGACAACAGCGAGGCCAACCGGGGGTATGTGCTCAACCAGCTCATTCACCGCCGGGGCATCCCCTACGGCGTGAGCGAGTTTCTGCCTGAGCCCCTGCGGCGCGACCCCCTCGTCGGCCAGCTCCTCCGGACCTTACGCCAGGTCGACCGCCGCGCCCGGGACCGCGACGTGCCGTTCTATGGCCGCGTCTTGCTGCCCCTCGCGCCCGGCGAGACCCGCCTCGGCGAGTGGGGCTTCGGCGCGGTGGTCGTCCACCCCGAGCGGCTGAGCCCGCCCGAGCGCTCCCAGACCCGACGTCTCCTGCTTGAGGCCCTCGGGCCGCCGATCACCGAGGACGAGCGGGGGTGGGTGTTCGCCGTGGGGCGGCGCTGAGGGTCCGCCGGCGGAGGCCCCTCAGGCGAGCCGATCGCTGAGGAAGCGCCGCACCGCTGGATCTTCGGTCAGCCCGAGGGCGCGCTCCAGGGCGCTCCGCATCGTGTCCAGCTCGCCCCGTCGCTCGGCGAGCCGCGCCCGAACCACCCAATAGGGCTGGTAGGCGAGCACGCTCTCTGGATCCAGGGCGTCCAGCGCCCGGGCGCCGTCGTCAAGGGCGTCGGCCTCGATGAGCGCCGCCGCGCGCCCGACGGCGACGCCGACGGTGGGCGCGTGGGCGAGCAGCAGGTCGTAGAGCACACGAAGCGCCGCGTGGTGGGTGCGCCCGGTGATCGCGCGCTGGGCGTGGACCGACTGTATCGCGGCCTCACACTGAAACCGGCCGAACCGCCCCGCCTGAGAGGCGGCCGTGAGGAGCGCTTCAGCCTCGATGATCATCGCCGTAGACCAGCGGCGTGGGTCTTGTTCGGGCAGCGGGACAAACCGCCCCGCGTCGTCCCGGCGCGCGTCCCGGCGGGACTCACAGTAGAGCATCATCGCGAGCAGGCCCTGGGCCTCGGGCTCCTGGGGCAAGAGGCTCACCAGCGTGCGCCCCAAGAAGATCGCCTCCTCGGCCAGCCCTCGGCCCCCGGCGAGATCGTCCCAGCCCGAGCCATACGCGACGTACACCGCGCGCAGCACGTCATCGAGGCGGGTGGGCGCCTCCTTGAGATCGGGCACATCAAACCGCAGCGCGGCGTGCTTGATCTTCGCCTTCGCGCGCACGAGGCGCTGGCCCATGGTCGCGGGCGCCACCAAGAACGCGCTGGCGATGCGCTGGGCGTCGAGCCCGAGCACCGTCTGGAGCATGAGCGGGGTGCGAATGGTCTCGTCGATCGCCGGATGCGCACAGACGAACAGCAGCTTCAGCCGCTCGTCCACCGTGGCCCAGTCCGGCGTCTCGGCCCCCTCGTCGATGCGCATCAGCAGCTCGCCCACGGCGCCGAGCTGCACGCTCTGGTGCCGCGCGCGGTGCATGAGGTTGCGCCGGGCGGCGGTGAGCAGCCAGGCCTCGGGCGAGACCGGCACACCACGCTCAGGCCAGGTCGCCAAGGCGGCGGCGAAGGCCTCCGAGAGCGCGTCCTCAGCGACCGCGATGTCCCGCGACCGAGACGCCAAACAAGCGAGCAGGCGCCCGTAGGAGCTGCGCGCCGCCACCTCCGCGGCCCGGCGCGCGTCCACGATCACGGGGCCATCCCTCACGCGTTCGGCGCTCGCATCGGCGGCATCACCGGCCGCACCTCGACCGACCCACCGTGAACGCAGGGCGCCTTGGCCGCCCACTCCAGGGCCGCGTCGAGGTCGGGCACCTCGATCACGAGGTAGCCGCCCAAGACCTCCTTCGTGTCCGCGAACGGCCCATCTTGCACCGACCGCCTCCCGTCGCGAACGCGCACCGTGGTGGCCGTCTCCGGCCCCATCAGGCCGTCGCCGTTCACGAGGATGCCCGCCTTGGAGACCGCCCCGATGAAGGCGCTCCAGGCGCCCCAATAGGACTTGGAGCGCTCGGGGTGAGCCCGGTCGGCGAGCTCGTTGGGGGACTCATTCAGCAGCAGGATGTATTGCATGGCGTGATCCTTCTCTCTCTTGGGGGGGTGGGTGTGAACATTGCGCGTCAGCGCAGAAGACCGCGCTGGCTGAGGTGGCGTGACCAGACGAGCAGCCCCGACGCGATCAAGACGACGGCGGTGAGCACGGCGACCTGGGGCGCGCCGAGCGCCGCGAACACGCCTTCAGTGATGTCGCCGACGTAGAGCACGACATAGCCGACGAGGGAGGCCACGAAGATCGGCGTCGCGAGCCGACGGCGCGCCAGCAGAAGCACGCTCCCGACGAGCCCCCCGAAGGCGCCGACGGCGAACCCGAGGGTCATCCACGCCGGATAAGACGAGTAGACGGCGGCCTGCTCCGGGGTCATGCCCATCGCCTGTAGGCTCTGGGGCGTGCTCTGGAGCGTCTGGAGGAGCTGCACCACCCCGAAGAGGCTCCACAGCGCGCCGAGGGTGGCGATGATGGGCGGGGCGTAGGCGCTGGGCGGCGCGTCTGGGACGGAGACGGCGGTAGACATGAGGCTCCTGGGGATCGGCCAGCGCGGCGTGCGCGGCCTTTGACGGGATGAGCCGCGAAGGTTGGCGACTTCGACATCGGGCTGAAGTTTTTTTGGCGGCTGTGGGGGAGCCCCGGGCGCCCCCTCCGGCGGCGCCGCGTGGCCCGGGTGAGGCCCACGCGGGTTAAGGGCCCGGCTGAACCTCGCTGGAGCGACGGAATGGCCAACTTCAACGCGCACTTGACCGGCGGGGTCATCGCTGGGATCACCGCCGCCGGGGCCGCGCTGGCCATGGGCTGGGTGAAGCCGCTGCCGGCCTTGGCCGTGGCTGGGGTCGGGTTCGTCGCGGCCTTGGCGCCGGACGTGGACCACGATCACGGTCGCCCCATCCGCTACGTCTTCGGCCTCGCCACCCTGCTCTTGCCCAGCGCGACGCTCTACCGCGTGGCCCCGCTCACCGAGACGATCCAGCTCGCCGTCGGGAGCTGGGTGCTCATGGCCCTGGCCGTGGCGTTCCCGATTCGGTGGGTGTTCACCAAGATGACGGTCCATCGGGGCATCTTTCACAGCATCCCAGCGACGCTGATCTTCGGCTGCCTGATGTTCCTCGTCGCCGCCCGGCGTGAGGCGGCCTTGGGGGTGCAGCTCGCCGTGGGCGTGGCCGGGGCGCTGGGGTACTTCGCCCACCTGCTCCTCGATGAGCTGTGGGCTGTGGACTTCAACGGGCGTAAGGTGCGGGTGAAGAAGAGCTTCGGCACGGCGATCCAGCTCTGGGGCGTGTCGACGCCGAGCTCACTCCTCGCCTACGCCGTGCTCCTCGGGTTGGCGCCGCTGGTCTACCAGAACCTCCAGGGCGGCGAGCTCACCGAGCAGACCTACGACCGCTGGGTGCTCCGCGATCAGGCGCCGGAGTCTATGCGGCCCATCACCCGCACCCTGCGGCGCAAGATTCACCGCCTGCCCGACGGCCCCAAAGGCGGCCCCCAGACCCCGAAGAAGATCAACCCCGGGCGCTAGGCCGGCGCTAGACTGACGTGTCAGTCTGCCGGGAGCAGCCTGAGCAGGGTGGTCACGCTGTCCTCGACGGGGCCCTCGCCGTCGAGGATCACGTTCGCGTAGGCGCGGCTGGGCCGGATGAAGCGTCGGTAGCCCTCGCGCACGTCGCGCAGGTAGCGCGTGAGCACCTGCTCGATGTTCCAGCCGCGCTCGATGACGTCCCGGCGCAGGCGGCGGGCGAGGCGGAGGTCGGACTCGGCCTCGACGAAGACCATCAGGTCGGCCTGGGACCGCACCGCCGGGTCCGCGAGCACAAACAGGCCCTCGATGAGGATCACGGGCCGAGGGGTGACCGTCTCGACCTCAGGCAGGCGGCGGTGGATCGGGAAGTGGTAGATCGGCAGGGTCGCGGGCTTGTGGTCACGCAGGGCCCGGAGGTGCTCGACGAGGAGCGCGGTGTCTAAGGCCCCGGGCTCGTCGTAGTTGTGGGTGAGCGGGTCGGCGACGTCGCGGTAATAGCGGTCGTGGCTCACCAAGAGCGCGCGGTCGCCGAGGCGGGCGGCGAGGGCCTGGGCGATGGTGGTCTTGCCGGACGCGGTGCCGCCGCTGATCACGACGACGAACGGGCGAGGGCTCACGGGCGGGTCTCCTTCGGGGCCTCGATGGGCTTGGGGGCGCTGGCGTCGCCGACCTGCACCATCGCCGAGAGGCGCGCGCCGGGCATCACCTCCAGCGAGGCCGCGTAGACCGCGCCGATCACCCGGCCCGTGGCCTCGATGATCAGCCGCCGCCGGGCGCGCACGCTGCCGTCGATGGTGCCCGCGAGGCGCACGAACGCGGCGTCTACGTCCCCCTCGACCCGGCCACCTTCGCCGATCTCTAAGGTGTCGTCGGTGGAGAGCTTGCCCTTGAAGGTGCCGTCGAGGCGCACCCGGCCCTCAAAGGTCAGCTCCCCCTCGTAGGTGGCGCCGCGCCCCAAGAGCCCGCTGAGCGGGCGCTCATCGGCGGACACTACTCCGGCCCACGGATGGAGCGGATGAGGCGCTCCAGATCCTCGGTGGTGTAGTAGTCGATGACGATGCGGCCACCGGC